>JAMDEM010000028.1 GCA_023486985.1 Bacillota bacterium | reverse complement strand
TAAGCGTTATCGGCGGGCATAAGAATAACAAGAATACTTTTAATTAAAGAAGAGAGATATGAAGTTTTATATTAAACACGAAAATATTATAACTGAAACGGCGACCATGTTCAACTTTTGTGTTACGACGAATTTTGAAATTATTAAAAACCCCTCACCCTTTCCTTCTGAATCCGACCATTCTTCTGAAGGAATTATCCCATAACCTAGTGAATTATTTATTAAAATCTTTCTTGCAACAAAAACACCTTAATACGGAGAAAATATTTTCACTATGATTAATCAATAATTTATAAATTTTAAAACAGGCGGAGCGATGTTAATGAAAAAAAGAAAAGTTTCAAGCAAATTACTGACCGGGTTATTCCTGGTCAGTTTTTTATTTTTAGGCATAGCCGGATGTGTTTCCGGGCAAAAAGCCAAAGAAAGTCCGGCATTGCAGGGTGAAATTCCCACAGTTTTGGTAGCCAATGCCGTCAAAAAAACCGTACCTATTTATGGTGAATATGTTGGCACGGTTGATGCCTCCACCGGATCCGCCACAGTGGAAGTCAGAGCCCGGGTGCCGGCTTTTCTAATGACACAGTGTTTTGAAGAGGGCAAGTTCGTGAAAAAGGGGCAGTTACTTTTTATTCTGGACAGGCGTACTTATGAAGCCAATCTTGAATCTGCTAAAGCTAAACTGGCTCAGGCTGTATCTAACTTAGCTTACGCCCGGCAAGAAGTTGCCGTGCAAAGAGCCAAAGCCGATCTGGTTTCGGCTGAAGCACAGCTCTCTCTGGCGAAAATAACGGAAGCCCGCTTGAAACCGCTGATGGAACAAAAAGCTATTCCACGCCAGGATTATGACAATGCGGCGGCAAATTTGCAGGTGGCTAAAGCCGATGTTATCGCTAAGAAAGCTATGTACCGTAATACGGTTCTGGATCAGGTGAATTCCGTTGCACAGGCAAAAGCTTCAGTGAAAGACTGCCGGGCAAACGTTGAGAATTGCAAAATCAATCTGGGTTATTGCACCGTTACTTCTCCGATTGACGGGGTGGCGGGCAGGCGGCTGGTTGCACCGGGCAATCTGGTCGGCCAGGGTGAAGCCACTTTGTTAACCACGATTACCAATTTGAATCATCTGCGGGTTAATTTCAATATCAGCGAAGAAGATTACCTTATTATACTGAAGCGAATAGCAAAGAAAAAAAACAGATATGAAGCCTTTCCCGTACTGGAATTGATTTTAGCCGACGGTAACAGGTATCCTGAAAAAGGCCGTATTGTAATAGCTCAGCCCGCCCTGGATCCTAAAACCGGCACTCTTCTGGTGATAGGAGAATTTCCCAATCCCGACTACTTGCTACGGCCCGGTATGTTTGGCAGGATCCGGCTGGCATTAAATTATAAAGAAAATGCTATCCTGATTCCTCAAAAGGCGGTCAGTGAATTACAGAGCGATAAAATAGCTTATGTGGTAGGACCGGATAATAAAGTAGAGCTGAGAACCCTGCAATTGGGAGATAAAACAGACCATTTAGTAGTGGTTAACAAGGGGATAAAAGCTGGGGAAAAAATAATTGTGGAAGGACAGCTTAAAATTCACCCGGGAATGCAGGTAAAACCAGTTTACAAGCCGGCAAGCAAGGAATAAGGAGAAAATTAATGGCAAGATTTTTTATCCATCACCCTGTCTTTGCCGTTGTTATAGCCCTCGTGATTATTATAGCAGGAGGGCTAAGCGCTCTTGTACTGCCTGTTGCCCAGTTTCCCGAAATCACCCCGCCTACTATCCAGGTTGCAGTTAACTACCCGGGCGCCAATGCCTCTACGGTGGAACAGTCTATTGCCATCCCGCTTGAAAGTCAAATTAACGGGGCAGATCACATGATTTACATGTCTTCCAACAGCACCAGCGACGGGCACTATTCCCTGACCTGCAGTTTCGCGGTGGGCACCAACCCGGATATGGCAAATGTCGATGTTAACAACAGGGTCAACAAAGCCATGGCAAAACTCCCGACTGTGGCGGCAAGCCAGGGAGTTATGATTACCAAGCAGTCTCCCAATTTGCTGATGGTTATAAGTGTTTACTCTCCTGATAAAACTTATGATGATATCTTTTTAAGCAACTATGCCAGCATGCAAATGGTTGACGCTATCACACGCACCGATGGTGTAGGTAATACCTCGATAGTTGGACAGCGGGATTACTCAATGAGGTTCTGGGTTAATCCGGAGAAGCTCGGTAAACTGGGATTGACCGCTGAAGATCTCGTTAATATGATAAATGAACAAAATATTCTGGCTCCAGCCGGCTCGGTGGGCCAGCCACCGGCTAAGAAGGGAACTGAATTTCAATATACTATCGATGCCAAGGGCCGTTTGACAAGTGTGGATGAATTTGAAAATATGATTATCCGCACTGGCCAGGACGGCTCTTTTTTAAGGATGAAAGATATAGGCCGCACGGAACTTGGGGCATATAGTTACACCAGTTTCGGCAAACTGGACAAAGTACCTGCGACCTTAATCCTTGTCTATCAGCAGCCGGGAGCCAATGCGATAAAAACCGTGGATAATTTGAAAAAACTGCTGGTGCAGATAGGTAAAAATATGCCGCCGGGATTAAAATATGAAGTTTCTTTTGATTCAACCGACTTTGTCCGGTCTTCCATCAAGGACGTTGTAGAAACCCTGCTTATCGCCATTTGCCTGGTACTGCTGGTGGTATTTATCTTTCTGGGTACTTTCAGGGCTACGTTAATCCCGATGCTTGCGGTTCCTGTTTCTTTGATTGGAACTTTTGCCGCTTTTGCCGCATTCGGTTTTTCCATTAACACCCTGACTTTATTTGGTATTGTTCTTGCCGTGGGTATTGTGGTAGATGATGCTATTGTGGTTGTGGAAGCGGTGGAACAACATATTGAAAAAGGACTTTCTCCTCTGGAAGCCACCGAAAAAGCTATGGATGAAGTTTCCGGACCCGTTATCGCCATTGCCCTGGTTCTATGCTCGGTGTTTATCCCTGTAGCTTTTATGGGCGGAATTACAGGGCAGTTATACCGCCAATTTGCTTTGACTTTATCTTTTTCTGTTTTATTGTCTGCTTTAGTGGCTTTGTCGTTGACCCCGGCTCTTTGCCGGATGATTTTACGGCCCCGCAAAGAAAGTAAAGGATTGGCAGGAGCATTTTTTAAAGGGTTTAATAATATTTTTGGCAGAACCACTTCGGCTTATATTAATACAGTCCGTATAATTTTACGCAGAGGAGTTATTTTTCTCATCATCTTGTTATGCTTATGGGGAGCAGCCGGCAATTTATTTAAGGTTTTACCCACCGGCTTCCTGCCTAATGAGGACCAGGGTTATTTCTTTGTTTCCTTAAATTTACCTGATGGTGCTTCACTGGAGAGAACCAGGATAATATCTGAAAGAGCAGCCAATTTTGTCCGCAGTCTGCCGGGAGTTCAGCGGGTAATGACTCTGGGCGCGCTTAACATTATGAATTCCACTTTTAACTCTAACACTTCAACTATAATCTGCCTCCTGAAGCCATGGGAAGAAAGAAAAACCAAAGAAACAAGCTTACGAACAATACTGATGAAGGTAAAAAAGGAATTAGACACTTATCCGGAAGTTTTGGCACTGCCTGTTATACCGCCTCCGATTCCGGGACTGGGAAATGCCGGCGGTTTTTTATTCGAATTGGAAGACCGTACCAGTCATACCACCGTAGAGCTGGCGGAAACCAGCCGGAAGCTTCTTGCAGAGGCTTCAAAACAGCCGGGACTGACCGGACTATTTACAGGTTATCGAACTACGGTTCCCGAACTGGGCCTTTCGATTGACAGGGACAAAGCCCGGAATATGGGGATTCCTATTAATACAATTTTTAACAGCCTGCAGGTTTATCTTGGAGGCATGCCGGTCAACGACTTCAATATTTTTGACCGCTCTTATAAAGTTATGGTGCAGGCTGAACCCGAATTCCGCAGCGGACCGGAAAGCATAGGTAAACTCTATGTCCGCTCCCAGGAAGGGGATATGATTCCTATGGCTACCCTGGCAAGTGTTAAGGATATACTTGGACCCACCCTTATCCAGAGATATAATCTTTACAGAACTGCGGAAATTAACGGTTCCTCTTCTGCCGGTTATTCTTCCGGACAGGCGATGAATACTATGGAGCAGCTTGCCGCCAAAGTTTTGCCTCAGGGCTATAACTTTGAATGGAGCGGAACCTCTTATCAGGAAAAAAAAGCAGGATCGTCTCAGTTATTAATTCTTGTCCTGGCACTGGTTTTTGTGTTTCTTTTCCTTGCCGCCAAATATGAAAGCTGGGCGGTGCCGTTCTCAGTGCTTTTCGGCCTGCCCCTGGGAATTTTCGGAGCCTTGCTTCTCACTTACCTTTTCAAAATTGATAACAATGTTTACACCCAGATTGGAATTGTGATGCTTCTGGGGCTGGCGGCAAAAAATGCCATTTTAATCGTGGAATTTGCCAAGGAACGTTATGAAAAGGAAGGTTATTCCCTGCTTGATGCCGCCGTCGAAGGGGCAAGGATACGTTTTCGCCCGATTTTAATGACATCATTTGCTTTTATTCTGGGAGTGGTTCCCCTGGTTTTTGCAAACGGCGCCGGAGCCGGTTCCCGTCATGCTCTTGGTACTGCGGTCTTTGGAGGAATGCTTGCGGCAACAACTTTGGGAGTATTTTTTATACCTCTCTTATATGTTTTTGTTCAAGGCATTGCCAATTCATTAGGAAAAAAGCGCCAGCCGGCTGCGCTTAAAAAAGAAACCGGGGCAAAGAAAGAAGAGAAAGGAGCCGCAGAATGATACCTGCTAAGAGAAAATGCTCCTTATCTTCAGTTCGCTTTGGAATCTTAGTTTTGCTTTTATTCCCTGTTTGTTTGCTGTTTCTTTGTTCTTGCAAGCAGACCGTATATACAAGACCCGATGTTCCTCCACCGGCTGTTTATCGCGGTTCGAATGGGGAATTTATCCCGCAAAATACCCCGGATAAAACCGGTACAACCCTGGCAGAAATTTATTGGGGGGATTTGATCCAGGATGATGTTTTGAAGAGTTTGATTTCTTCAGCACTCATACGGAATTATGATGCCAGGTTAGCCGCGGAAAGAATTATGGCGGCGGAGGCACAGCTTGGAATTACCAGAGCCAATCAATATCCTAATATTTCCGGCACTGCCGGCTATCAAGCTGGAAAGGTTTCCACCGTGGGTTCAACCCCGGTGCCTCCCGGTTCTGCCGATACCAGTCACGGTTATTCCGCGCAACTGCAGATGGTAAATTATGAATTGGATTTCTGGGGGCGCCTGCATAGGGCTACAGATGCAGCCCGCGCTGATTTGCTTTCAACTCAGGAAGCACAAAATGTCGTTATGACGTCTCTGGTAAGCGAAGTGGCTACCGCATATTTTACCTTAAGGGAATTGGACTGGGAGTTGGAAATTTGCAAAAAAACCGTAGCTTCCAGAGAAGAATCTTATAAGCTGGTTAAAGCCCGCGAAGAAGGCGGCGTCACCGGTATGATGGATGTGGAACAGGCGAAAGGCTTGCTGTTAAACGCTCAAGCGACCTTAATTGCCACCCAGCAGAAAATCGGACAGCAGGAAAATTTTCTCAGCTACATTTTGGGACAAAATCCGGGAAACATACCCAGAGGAAAACCTTTGCAGTATCAGCTGGGCAATCTCAATCTTCCCCCGGGGCTGCCTTCAACTTTACTGGAAAACCGGCCGGATATAAGACAGATGGAAGCTCAACTGATTGCCGCCAATGCCCGAATTGATGTGGCGCGAGCGGCTTTCTTCCCCCAGATTACTTTAACTGGAACAGAGGGGACATCAAGCAAGGATTTGAATAATCTATTGACCGCGCCCAGTAATACATGGACTGTTATTCCCCAATTGTTACAACCTATTTTTAACGCCGGGCAGATAAGCTCAAATGTAAAACTAACAGAGTCACAGCAGCGGCAATTGGTTATTCAGTATGAAAGTACCGTAAGAGGCGCATTTCGGGAGGTTTCTGATTCTCTGGTCGGGTACAGCAAGGGCCGGGAATACAGGCTCAAGGCAGAAGAACTAACCGCGACTCTCTCCGAAGAAGTCCGGCTTGCCAATTTGCGGTATCTTGGCGGAGTCGCCAGTTATCTGGAAGTTTTGGACAGTGAAAAAGATTATTTTAGTTCAGAATTGCAACTGGCCCAGACCAAACTTAATGAAGTGCTGTATATAATAAAATTGTATAAAGCTCTCGGCGGCGGCTGGAAGCAGAAATAACTGCTCTTTTCCATGTTCTTGATTTTGTCCAGATTACTTGCTTAACAAGGAAATAAATTCACGGGAATAGAAAAACACTAAAAATTACTTTAAGAAAGTTATTTAAAAATGAAAATGTCAAACTTTAGAAACTTCAAAAAAAGTAGAATAGTTTTTTGGGCTTTTTTTTGTTTTACATTTCTGTCCGCTGTTCTCACCATCCTGACAGGTTGCGGCGGGAAAAAGGAAGAGCCTAAAACACAATCCACAATGACTCTTGAAATACCTGTAGATGTTGGAAGGGCAACAATGGCACCCCTTGAAAGAAAACTTGATGTGGTGGGCAGTTTTAATGCTTATGCCGAAGTAAGCGTAAGTCCCCTTGTAAGCGGCAATGTAAAGCAGGTAATGGTCAAAATGGGTGACCGCGTTAAAAAGGACCAGGTTGTTTTAAATATTGACCCGGCGGACCAGCTCCTTCAAATCCAGCTTGACACGGCAAACTTGCAGCAGGAGCTTGCCAGGCTGGGGCTTTCATCTGTAAATCAAAAAATAACGGATATTAATAAGGTTCCGGCTGTTGCCAAAGCCAAGGCGACAATGGACAACGCTTATTCAAACTGGCAGAGAAATATCCGCCTGCGAAAGGAGGACCTTATAAGCGACAAGGATGTTGAAGACTCGGAAGCAAATTATCTCACCTCCAAAGCTGATTATCGTGATCAACTTGAACAGGTGAAACAAAAATTCGCTTCCATCCAATCAAGGCTGGCATCCCTGAATATATCCCGGCAAAACTTGAAATACACAACATTAAAATCCCCCATCGACGGCTTCGTTAAAGAACAAAAAGTTTATGCAGGCGACTATATGAGATCCGGCGATGCTGCTTACACTCTGGTAACGGCTCAGCCCTTGCTCCTCAACATGGAAATTCCGGAAAAATTCATCAGGAAAATTTCTCTCGGAAAGGAAATCTTTGTAACCACTGACGGCTTGCCGGGAAAATCTTTCAAAGGAAGAATAATACATATCAACCCTGTATCCAATCAAACTACCAGAACCATTACGGTCCAGGCTCAGATTGAGAACCCGTCTTTTATCTTAAAGCCGGGAATGTTCGGCAGAATAACTCTTGTAACTTCAATTGACAAAGTGGTTCTTATCCCCCGTGCAGCTTTGATTGACCAGCTGGGCGTTACCAAGGTTTTTTTAATAAAAAAAGAAGGCGGTAAAGCAAAGGCATTTGAAACTAAAGTTGAAAAGGGAGACAGAGCAGGAGACTGGATTGAGGTAAAGGGTAATATTAAAGATGGAGATATGGCAGCCATCTCCTCAATTCCAATACTGGCAAACGGTATAGAAGTTAAAATCCAAAAAGAAGATTCCTCCCGTCCTCCCGGCGGGACGTCTAAATAACCGTGAATTTTTTCAGCACTTTCATACGCCGCCCCGTTCTGGCAATGATGATAAATCTTTCCCTTGTAGTTCTGGGGATTTTTTCATACTTCCAGCTTGGCGTTGACCTGGACCCCAAAATTGATTTCCCTTTTGTTGTTATCTCCACAACTCTTCCTGGAGCACAGACTGAACAGGTAGAAAGTCAGATAACCAAGCCAATTGAAGATGCCGTGGCGGTTTTAAGCGGCGTCTATATCATCACTTCCACTTCCTCGGAAAGCAGCTCCACCGTAGTAATTCAGTTTGTTCTTGAAAAAAATCCAGACGTTGCCGCACAGGATGTAAGAGATAAGATTGCATTGATACGGAATCAATTTCCTGTCGGCACTCAGGACCCGGTCGTTCAAAAATACGACCCTTCATCCATGCCTGTAGTTGTCCTGGCTGTCTATGGCGAGCGGGACCCAAAAGAAATCTCCGAGTTCACACGCCGGAATATAAAGGATTTTATTTCATCGGTTGACGGCGTTGGACAGGTAAACATGGTAGGAACCCAGTACCGTGAAATACAGGTAAACCTTAAAGCCGATAAAATGGATGCCTACAATCTATCTGTAAATCAGGTAACAAAGGCTCTGCAGGACCAGAATGCCGATATCCCCGGGGGCAAGGTTACATCAAAATATAATGAATATACCCTTAGAACTTCAGGCCGCCTTAAAACCATTGATGCTTTTAACGATATCGTTGTCAGCTCGGTAAAAGGCACCCCTATTAAAATAAAAGATATAGGCTTTGTGGTTGACGGAACAAAAGAACTTAAAACCATATCCAGATTTAGCGGGAAGCCGACCCTGACACTCCAGATAGTTAAAAACAGCGACGCCAATCTGGTTGATGTTGTGGACAAGGTTAAGGCAAGAGTAAAAGAACTGGAGAAAATGCTTCCTCCCGATATACATGTAATGGTGGTGGAGGATACTTCCGTATACATAAAAGAGTCCGTTCATGATATTATGGAGCATTTAGTGATAGGCGGAGGACTTGCATCCCTTATGGTCTTAATTTTTATGGGTAGCCTTCGCAGCACTTTCATTGCAGCGATTGCTATACCTGCTTCAATCATTGCCACATTCACCATAATGAAAATGATGAACTTCACCCTTAACTATATGACCCTGCTTGCCCTGGCTCTTGTGGTAGGATTGGTGATAGACGATGCCATAGTTGTCCTTGAGAATATCTGGCGTCTTATGGAAGAAGAAGGTTATTCAGCCTATGAAGCCTCCATTAAAGGAATCCAGGATGTGGGTCCCGCCGTGTTTGCCACCACTCTTTCCCTCATGGTGCTTTTTGTGCCGGTTGCTTTCATGTCAGGACTGGTGGGGAGATATTTCCAGTCATACGGGTTAACCATGGCGGCAGCCATCTTTTTCTCCATGATTGTATCTTTTACCTTAACCCCCATGCTCTGCTCCAAACTTCTTAAGCCTCCGGTGCAAAAAGGGAAAAAGGAACCCGGAAAGCTTACCCGAATCCTGCAGGATATATACGAAGTTGTACTTAAATGGTCGCTACGATGGCGCTGGGTAATTATACTTTTCTGCGTTGCCTCTTTATGGTGGGGAAAGGATATTGCCGGCAAACTGGGCTCAGAGTTCACCACTGCCGAAGACCGCTCGGAATACCGAATATCCATTAAAATGCCGAAAGGATGGCCTATAGAAAGAACATCCGATGCCATAAAGCCTCTTGAAGAAGAACTTCTGAAAATGAGAGGTGTTGATTATATCCTTACCACCATAGGCACGCCAAGTGTAAGCGGAGACCAGGATAATATGTCTTCCGACATATCAAAGGTGGGCATATATGTTCATCTTATAGATTACAACAAACGCAAGGATTACACTCAATTCCAGGCAATGCTGGATGCAAGAAAACTCCTGAGAAAATACAAGTTATTCAAGTCCTCTGTGCAGCTTGCTTCAGGAGCCGGAGGAAGCGCTGGATCCGATCTCATGTTCAGCCTCCAGGGAGAAGATTTGAATGTAATCAATAAGGCTTCCAGTGATATACTTAAAAAATTATCCCAGATACCGGGTTATGTTGATATTGATACTGATTTTGAAATTGCCTCACCGGAAATCAAGGTTAATATAGACAGGGACCGCGCTGCTGACCTCAATGTGAATATTGCAGATGTGAGCTCTGCCCTGCGCACTCTTGTGGGAGGAGACAAAATTACAAACTACCAGGAAGGCATTTGGCTTTATGATGTAAGAACCCGTCTTACAAAGGAGGACCGCAATAATCCTGACTCGATTAAAAAAATGTATATTACATCAGCCGACGGAAAACTTGTTTCCCTTGCCGGTATTGCAGATATCAATACCGGTCTCGGTCCTTCAACTATCACTCACTTTAACAGGCAGAGAAATGTCACTATCAGCGCCAACCTGGAAAACTATCCCCAGGTAAAAGCCATGGAAGATGTGGCAAAAATAGTAAAAGACCTCAATCTTCCTCCCGGTTACTCTATTTCTTACCGCGGATCATCCCAGTATGTGGGAGAAACAGCCTCCGCATTTGCCATGGCATTCGTCCTGGCAGTCATATTCATGTATATGGTGCTGGCAAGCCAGTTTGAAAACCTGATGGATCCTTTTATAATCCTTCTTACCATGCCGCTTTCAATTCCCTTTGCCCTGTTTGCCCTGTATATAACAGGTAAGACACTTAACCTGTTTTCGGCTCTCGGGCTCTTCCTGCTTTTCGGTATAGTTAAGAAAAACGCCATTTTGCAGATAGACCACACCAACACCTTTATAAGACAGGGAATGGAGTTCCATAAAGCAATCATACGAGCAAACCGCGAAAGATTAAGACCCATTCTTATGACAACTCTTACCATAGTTGTAGGCATGCTTCCTGTAGCGCTTGCCGGCGCAAATGCAGCCCAGCGTTCACCCATGGCTGTTGTGGTTGTTGGAGGGCAGAGCCTGTGCCTAGTTCTCACATTGCTTCTCGTGCCTGTTGCGCTTTCTTATGTGGAAGACTTGCAGAGAATCAAGCAGTGGCCCATCTGGAGCAAATTAAAAGGCAAATCCAGGTCAGACGAAAAAACAAAAGAGAAAGGAGAGGAGTGACGGATTTGAAGACTATCAGGTTCTTTTTAATACTTATAGCCGTTTTTTTAATCGGGACTGTCCTGTGCTTCAGCAAGCCTGGAAAAGCGCCGGCTGCTGATAATTCATCAAAGCCGTCCCCCTCTCCAAAATTAACTCCCATCCCTGAAATACAGGAGCCATTCCTCCCTCCGCCCAAAAAACGCGCCGGTCCATTGCTTTCCCTTGATGAATGCCTCCAGACTGCTTTTATGAAGCATCCTGACATCCTTTTTAGGAGAGCTGCAGTGGATGCACAGGAAGCAAGGCTTCAGCAGGTATATGCACTGTACATTCCAACAATTAATGTTACTGTAAATGATACTTATCAAAAAGTCACGCCGGCAAATCCCATCCCGTCTATCGCTCAAAGCCAGCTTAATGCCAGCTATACTTTATGGGATTCAAAACAAAGAGCAGAGAAACTGAATTCCGCAAGGGAAAATCTTATGGCCGCCCTTCTTAATTTAAAGTCAACATGGATTGACAAAGTGGATGAAGTGAGAGAAACATACTATGGAGTTGTTTTTGAAGAATGGCTGCTGATAATACAGGAAGACGGGCTGGCAAAGGCGATAGAGAACCTGAGAGTGGCAAACGGGTTTTATCAGGCGGGAGCAAAGTCAAAAATTGATGTAACTCAGGCGGAAATTGAAACAGAACGGTCACAGGTTCAACTTGCAAGAGTAAAAACAGAATTACTAAATGCCAAAGTCAAACTGGCAAAGGCAGTGGGAATTGATGTATCAGAAATAACGGACAGGCAGCTGGAAAATATTCTTGAACAGGAAATGGTTCTGCCCGATAAAAATGAAGCCGTCAGCCAGATGGAAAAATCACATCCGTCACTTCTTACTTTTTTGGCTCAGGAAAAAGGAGCCATGGCCCTTGCAAAGGCATTTGAAAACCAGGTCCTGCCCACTATAGCTGCACAGGCTTCATACGGCGTTCTGGGCCAGATAATTCCAAACAGCGTCGCATGGAACATTGGCGCTACTCTTACCATTCCACTGTCAGCCGGCAAAGCCGCAAAGTCCCAGGCAGATGAGCAAAAATCTCTTGCCGGACAGTTCTACCAGCAAAAGGAAATCCAGAAACTTACTCTTATCAGAAACATTGATTCTGCTTATTCCGATATACAGGGAGCCAAAGACAGGACTGAAGCTGCAACAAGACAGGTTAAATCGGCGGTATTAAACTTCACACTGGCATACAAAAGATACAAACAGGGCGTAAGCACCATAATAGAGTTAAACAGTGCCAGGGATTATTTAAACAACGCAAGAAATGATTACGTTCTGGCACTTTATGACAGAAAAGTTGCAGAAGCCAGGCTTGTACAGGCGATTGGACTCCCAGGTTTCCCCGTGATTTCAACTCAGCAGCAGCAAAACCCGGTGCAAGAAAAAAAATAAGCAAAGCTTGTTTTGCGGCACGACACTCCGCAGCAAGGCTGCAGAGTTTTCAATCGCAAAATAAAGTTGTTTAATCTCCAGGTGCTTTACTGCAAAGTTCCCTGAAAACCTTTTCAAATTCATGGTTATCTTCTTTTCTGCGCTTTGGAGGATTGGAAGTTCTGCCGCCGGCACGTCTTATCTTTTTGGAAATGAATCTTTCAAATAAAAGCCCGTCAATATTTTTAGAACTGTAAATTCTGCCGTTCTCATTAACAGGCACGGCTTCTTTTGAAAGAACCATTGAAGCCAGTCCGTAATCCTGGGTAACAACAATATCGCCTTTTTCAGTTTGATTGATAAGAGCAATATCAGCCGATTCTCTTCCCTTATCAACATGAATAACTTTTGAATAGCCGTTATTGAGGATGTGGCTTGTATCAATAAACATAAGCACCGGCAGGCGGAATTCTTTTGCCACTTTTACTATTATCTCTTTAACAGGACATGCATCGGCATCAACAAGAATCTTCATATATAAATTATTTTCTTCCCTTCTATCTTAGCCCATGGGGTCATGGCATGATTCTGAAGACTGTGTTTGCCCATAATGTGAACTGCTTTAATTCCTCTTGCTAGGAGGGCATCGGCAATTAATCTGCGGTGGCATCGCCAGGGAACTGCTTCGGCGCACATGACAGCGATTCTTTCTCTTCCACTTAATTGTATCAGATTCTCAAGACTTTCCTCAAATTCTCCGGTCTGCATGTAATCGGCAAAGCCTCTGAAAGAATCATTTTTCCAGCCTGTATTGGGAGAATCCTTGCGTGGATGCCTCAACCCTCCCAGTCCGCTCATGTGTTCATATTTGATGCCGGCTTTTTTTAAATCTTCCGGAAATGTTTCCTTGTTAAACTGAGGATTATAGCGGGAGCGGGGAATCGTCCGCACATCCGCAACTTCCGTAACACCGCTATCCTGAAGAAGCTCTATAAATTCTTCAAGCAGTCTCGTTGAATGACCAATGGTAAATATCTCATTCATTATTATTGAAGCGTTCACTTTTTTTCCCATGTTTCCCTGCCTGGTTTTCCGCCTTTTCCATGACAGCTATGCCTGAAGGATTTATAAAATTAATATAGAAACCCTGGGAATATTTTTAGCTGATTCCCCATGACTTTATTATGGGTGCCAAAGTTGTTATAAAGTTCCTGAAGTCTTAAGAGAGCAAGGAGAAAAAAATGCCTTTAATAGAGAAACACAAACATGCGAGACATAAGCCTGAAAATGTTAATGAAAAACACAAAACTAAATTAGGGCTGCAGGACAGAATTGCTCTGGTTATTACCGCTGCAGTTGGAACAATGTATGCAGTTTACTTTTTTGCCATATGTATGGCAGGGTGGATGCTGTGGCAAAACTATTTTACAAACAAACCTTTTGACCCATACCCTTTTGCCTTTCTTCTATTTTTAGGAAACATTGTGCAGCTGCTGTTGATGCCCTTAATAATGGTAGGGCAAAATCTCCAGGGGCAGCATTCTGAAATACGAGCTGAAGAAGAATTTAAGATAACAACTACAAGTTATCACGACATTGAACATATTCTTAAGCATCTTGAGGCTCAAGATGAAGAAATCTTAAGACAAACGAAAATGATTGAAGAACTTGCAAGGCAAAAGAAACAAGATTAAGCAAAAAGTTCTTCCCTGGAAATCCTTAATATCAAAATGATTTCAGAGGCTTAATCCATTTCACTACTTTAAATCCAGCCGCTGAAGAGGCTACCTCGGCACTGCCGCCCCTCGTCTTTTCTTTTTTATACTCAAACACTTCGGCAATAAAATTTTTATATTCTTTAATTTCTCTTAATTCCGTTATCCAGCAGCCTTCAGGCGGTCCCGGCTTTGACCAGACAAAAACTCCTGAACCGGCCGGTTTTTCCATCAGTGTCTTAATAAAAACATAAACAAACTTCTTTCCGTTCCAGCGGAAAAGACGAAACGGCTGGGGCCTAACATCCGAGACAGGTGTTGTAGCAATCATCTCAACACTGCCATCGTCGTCCATATCCCGGACAACCTCAGGAAGGGCGGAACCATAGTCAAAATTGCCGAAAACAAGCGGGTTAGCCCTGTTCTTGTCTGCCGGGCCTTTCCAGATAACTTTTCCGGATGAATCAAAAACCACAATCTGGGCGAACCACTCATAACCGGAAACTCCATAGACCTTAACAGCGATTTTCTCCTTATGCCCGTCTTTGTTAAGGTCGACAAAAAATGATTTATATGTCTGGCCCTCCTTCATCTTTGCCGGATAATTGCCCTGGGCTAAGGCAAACCCGATACCGAGAAAAACAATCATCAGAACAGCCATGGTTCCTTTTATCAACTTTATCTTTGTCATCCAGGTTCCCTCCTCGCGTCAACACGATTTCAATCTCCGCATTTTCGTTTCTTATATGGAAACTCCTTCTTTAAATTGCATGGCAACCCTTGAGTAACCTCCTGATGACTCTGGACAAAACAACAAATATCCGTTAAATTGTTAGGAGCGGGCAAATTGAACAAAAAGGGGAAACGAGACAGGCAGAATGAATGTTGATTTTTCACATCCGGTTAACACAAAAGTGCTTGAATACCTCAAGAATCCTTACTTTTTCTACCTGTCTCAGGACACTACTTTTATCCTTAGATGCCTGAGCCTGCGAGAAAACGACCTGGTAAAAATTAAAGCAAGCCAATCGCCCAAAAGCGTAGAAAAACCCTATATCAGCCTCGGAACGCACCCTGATGTTGTAGAACGCCTGTGGGACGAAATAACTGTGAATCTGCCCGAATCATGCCGTTGGGTAATTTATGGAACCGCCGTTCTTGTCCATCCGGTCTCCGGCATCATTTTCGGATGGGCCGAAGGCACACATGTTTACACGCTCCGCCTGCCGGATAAAGTGCTTGAAGAGGCTTTAAGAGCCGGTGCCAAAAGGATTCACTCTTTCTCCTCAAGCAAAATAATTTTGCGCCTGTCGCTAATAGGAGAAGAATGGATACTCGGAGGATGGCTTGAGGCAGAAAAAGAGTGGTGCTTACAGGCGTACAACTACGCCGCAAAACTTGCAGGCAGATAGAAGAATTTTTTTCTCCTTTGTTTTTCCGGACACAGGCGTTAAATATAAAATATTGCGTGGTCAACGGATTTCTTAAGAATCTCTTCATTGGATACGCATAAATCCCTCAATTGAGGGACAAGTTTGCTATAACGCTCCTCATCCATCCTGCCGTCCGGAGCGAATATTGCCAGCAGATTTTTGAGGATGCCCGCTATTTCTCGAAGGTCAGCCGGAGCTTTAGTCCGGAACAACAACGATTCAACCTGCGAGAGTGTTTTCGTTATGTCGCACATCTTGACTATATCAAGTGCAAATCTTGACAACGCAACATGCATCGGTACTTCCCTGAATCCCTGATCATAATACCAGTAAAGTATCCCGTTTGCATATGAGGAGAGTTGTTCTAAATCCAGCCGGTTCCCAGTCAAACATTTGATAATTTCTCTTATATAACCTGTCACATTTTCCGGAATATGAACATTGTTTTGCGTGACCTCTGTATAGATACTCTTGATTCTGTTAAATAATTCTGTCTGGCTTACATTGTCCGGCAAGTTCATGGCTTCACTCCGTGTACCTTAATTCCGTCTGTATTTCCACGACATCAGGATTTAAATGTGCGGCGTGTCCGTCCCATGTTGTTGCACTATAAACATAAATCTGGTAGCCTCCCCCTGTGGCATAAGGTCCAAAGGTCGGGCTCCATGTCATGTCCGCACAGACACCGTAAACCACTGTAGCACCTGGCTTGAGCAGGTACTGGGTAACATTCAATGCCGTATTGGAATTCGGAAGGGCATAATACTGCCTGGCTCTATCAGGTAAATATAGTGTGGTGCTGTCAATAACATTAAACCAGCGTCCGAGCTTTCCGGCAGGATCATTTGGCCAGTAACGGGTAACTATAACCCCTGCCGTTAATCTCAGAACCTGAACCACTTTATCCCCTGAAGTATCATAGGACCGCAAAAAATAAACTGCATCAGCCCTGCTCATATTGTTGACTTCCATGACCTTCGCAATTACAGTTTCATCGGTAGTTTTCCCCGAAACAAGCACAATAGGGTTATTTAAAGCAGTTAAAGGTATGCCGCCACTCTTGGAAATGAGTGTGTTTCCGCCGAAAGATACCTTTACCCAGGAATCATCAAGGAAGAGGATGTACTTTGTAAAGTGGGTCACCTGTGCACTGGCAGTAAGTCCGTCGCTGCCTACAATGGCTACGGTACCGGTATTAACCCAGGCATTATTCTGGAGCATGTAAAAGGGCAGTCTTGTTCCGGGTGCCAGCTGATTAGGTAATGGGAAGTTTATCGTTACCGGAGCATAAAACGTTGTGCCGTCAGGTCCAAAGTCGCCGGCGGCAACAAATATTTGATTGCCGGCAAGTGCTGCGGCTGCCTGCGCCTGTGCCTGGGTCAGGGCGGTAATAGTAAGAGCCACGCCTGGAGGCAGCGCACCCGGCTGGCCGGTGATGGTGATTCCGTCACCTGATGCAAGTGCATTTATCGGAGGGATTCCAATGCTGCTGACAGGGTTATTCCCGCAACCCATGCCAAGCAGTAAAAGCATAATAACAAGCAATGACGCCAGCTTATGCATCATTGAAAATCTTGAATGGTTTATCATGTTCCTGCTTTCGCTATTTATCGTATTATTCCATGCGCTGCTGCGCCCTGTACTCTTCAGGCTATTTCTTCTTTCCCATGGAAAAAGCTTTTCCAAGACATTGCCCGATTCCATAATATAATCTTGTTCCGGTATCATACACAAAAGGCTTTATCTTTTCCATCTGCGGATGCCCCCCGTCGTCAAGCACGGATTCATCAGCTTTCACATCCACGATTTCGCCGATAAATTGAGTGTGCAGCCCGATTTCATTTGTTTGCAGAAGTTTGCATTCAATGACCAGGGGGAATTCTTTTACCAGGGGCGCATCCACCGCATCGCTTTTTACCGCAGTAAGACCGGTTTCTGAAAACTTGTCAACATCCCTGCCCGATGCTATACCAATGTAGTCCACTTCATTGGCAAATTTTTCGGAAGGCACATTTATAGTGAATGCTTTTCTTTGCACTATATTATCATAGGTGTATGTTGCTTTCCTTAAAGAGACAGAAATGCACGGCGGCGAAGAACAGCAAACTCCTCCCCATGCGGCTGTCATCATATTCGGCTTTCCTTCTTTATCGTATGTCCCAACCACCCACACGGGCGCAGGATAAGCTAGAGTCTTTGCTCCAAGTGATTTTTTCATAATTCATCCTCCCTTCGATTGTTCATCAAGCAAGCTAAATGTCTATTCATTCTATCAAAACAGAGAAAATCTTCTATTGAAAAATTGCAAGGCTAAAGACTTTACTCTTCCCTCCCCAGTCGAGGAGCGGAAATATTACTTAACTCCTCGCCCCAATGGGGAGGGGATAAAGGTGAGGGGGAAGATTATGCACCCTGATGTCCTCCTGTTTTGGACAATCAAAAGAATAACTTAAGAGGATAAAATCCCTCGCCAAGTTAATATAATAATAGAAGGAGCAGCCATGACTTTAAATGAGAAAGAACAAAGATTACTTACTGTCGGTTATACAAACAAATGGATGTCCCGCTTCAATGATGTCTTATACGCTCTAATAATTTTTAAGGCTATATCGGTTGTATTTAAATATATATTTTTTGAAGCCACAGAGTCAAACCTTGTAGGTGGAATCACTTTAATAATATTTGGACTGTTTTGTTTTATTTCTGTTGATTTTATTAATGCACTCGCTGGAATAAGAATAAAGTTGATAAGAAGCGATAATCTGCCGGATGTCTCGGATTTCTATCGTGAGAGAAGCCAGAGAGAAAGAATCCGGTCTTTGATTTGGGTTGGTGTGATGGCAATTGCAGGAGCTATTGTCTGGGCAGCAGGCTATCCATGGATTGGAGGCTTTTTCATTGCCTACAGTCCTGTAATCTGGTGGTTTGATAAAAGATTTACGCAGAAACAGCGAAAAGAAGCCGGTAAAATAATCTATATGGAAGGTTTAAGAAAAACCATCCAATCTCACGGAGCCCGCAGCGCTCAAGAAGATGGAGCAATACCCTCCATTGAAGAAATCAAGGCAAAGGGACTTACGAATGAAGAGCTTTTTGATTTAGGCTTAATAAATGAAGTGGTTTTAAATGAAAAAGAACAGTTTGCCCTTGCAACGGCAGAAATATATAAAAAAATATTTAAAAAGTATTTTTTGCCTGTTTATTTAATTCTTTCCATCGCCTTTTTAATCGGAATATTGGAATGCATATTCTGGCTGTCTGAAGTAAGGTCTCTACTTGGGATTCTAATTGCAGGACTTGCAGGATTTTTTGCACTTGATATTTATAACACATTAACCTTTTATGGAATTATCGAGAAATTAAAAAAGGGCTGTATTGTTTCAGAAGGCAAGACCCTGAAAATCAAGTTTCTTATATTACCTCTTTTGATTATATTTCTCTGTCTTTATATTTTTCTGTATTTTGGCTCAGGATGGATTCTCTCTCAAAAAGTTGACAATGAAATTAACTCAATCAAGCAAAAGGGAGAATTCTACGAAATTTACCAGATTATTCCGCCCCGGATACCTGATGAAGAAAATGCCGCCAAATTTTACACTGATGCCATAGAGCGTATTCCAACTGCCGGGTATCCAATTTATGAGGAATTACCGGGAGATAAGAATTATTCGGAATATTTTAATAAACATAAGGGAGAAATCAGGCAGGAACTGGAGAGCAAAAAAGAAGTTGTTAACCTGCTGATCAAAGCTTACAATAAGCCAAAGTGCCGGTTCAATCTAGATTATGAAAAGGGTCTGGAGATGAAAATTCTTAATTTTATAAAAATTCGGAGAATAGCTCAAGATATGGCTATCAAAGCATACTATGACCTTGAAAATAATGAAATTCAAAAAGCAGTTGATGACTGCGTTTATGAACTTCGCTTTCTTAAAAACTTAAACACAAATAATTACTATCTCTTTGCACTTGCATGCAATGAGTCATTACAAAAAATTATCTCCGGACCCATAAAAATTATGATAGAACGATCAATTAAAACAGACTACAGCAAACTTATAAAAGAGCTTAGTTTGCTGGAAAAGGAAATGGATGGAGCCTTTTTCAGAGTTTTACAGGGCGGAAGGGTTATGGGGATTGAGTATTTTAAAAAACTTTCAGTTTCTAATACCCCTTTGCAGTATATTCTGGCAGGCACTTCAATCTCCAGTGAAATCAAGACCACAATCGAATACGGCTTTTTCAAAAGACCATTCATCTTATACGATGAGTTATTTTATCTGCGATATATGAAAAAAGTTACGGAGGCTATTAAGGAAGGGCAAACGGATGAATTTTATCCTGAACCGCCCGATATGAACAACCTTTTCATATCAAACGCTCTTATAATAGACTTTAAAGCAGCTTACTCCTATTACAATAATGCCATGCAAAATTTAAAAGACCTCCAGACGAAGCTGAAGGCGTTGAATGTGCCATACAAATAACCCCACCTAACCTCCCCTTAATTTAAGGGGAGGAATACAAATTATCCCCCTCTTTATTAAAGGGGTAGGGGGAGTTAAGGGAGATAACTCTTTGAAAGAACTAGATGAACTGAGCAGGGAAGAGATAAAAGATCTTCTATCTGATGCCGCCAAGAACTGGCTTGCTCACGACGGTCTCTGGTTTCAGGCGGCGGAAAAGGAATTCGGGCTGGAAACTGCCATCCGCCTTGATGCAGAAGTCTGGAGCAAATTTTCTCCCATAGAAGCAGAAAGAATAATGAAAAGATTGAATATAATGCCGGGCGGCGGCATTCCATCTTTAATTCAGGCTTTAAAATTCAGGCTCTATGCCCGCATAAATATTCAGGAAATTGTGGAAGTAAGTGAAAACCGCTGTGTCTTTCGCATGAAGACCTGCCGGGTTCAGGAATCAAGAAAAAGGAAAGGACTTGCTGACTTTCCCTGTAAACCAGTGGGGCTGGTGGAATACGAAACTTTTGCAAAAACCATAGATGCAAGAATAAAGACAAAGTGTATTGCCTGCCCGCCTGACCCACATCCGGAGGAATACTGGTGCGCCTGGGAATTTTTCATAGAAGAGGTTTGACGCTAAAAAATTGATGATGTATAATATACATTAGAGGTGAATTCCTTGAAGAGGACGCAAATATATTTATCGAACGATGAATGGCAAATCCTGCAAATATTAAGCCGAAAAAACAAAGTTACGATGGCACAGTTAATCCGGGAGGCTGTTGACAAGGTCTATGCAGGGAAAAAAGGAGAAAGTTTCCTGGATGCCTTAAATACCGTGGCAGGAATCTGGAAGAACAGACAGGATTTGGGAAAGACTGAAGATTATTTAAAGAGCCTCCGTGAGGATAAGCGTTTGGAAAGGCTTTCCCGCAGATGAGCGAATTCCTTATCGATACTGATGTTCTTATTGAAGCATTAAGAGGCAATTCCGCGGTTTTAAAGTCTTTTGAGAATTTATATAAAGAAGGGCATACTTTCCTTTACTCTCCTGTAACAATGGCGGAAATTTTTCAGGGAATGCGCAGGGGTGAGGAGGAAAAGACTTACCGCCTTTTTCAAACCATGCAATGCATTCCCATAGACGACGAGATATCAAAGATTGCAGGATTTTACCTGCGCAGATTCCGTAAAAGTCATGGGTTGCAGCTTGGGGACTCCCTGCTTGCAGCTACCGCTAAATTTACTAAAGCTTCTTTTTACACTTTGAATTTAAGACATTATCCCATGGATGATATAAAGATATGGAAGGGCTGAGAAAGCAGGAAAAAACCAACCCCGGGAAAATCACCGGAATTAATCTGTCTTACATGGGCTTCCCTGCGTTCTGGGAGATAACCTGTTTAAGCTGCTGGACATTGATTCCCGCCATAGCAAGACTATTGGCAACCATTTGCTCTGTTTCCGGCTTAATGGACAAGTGCTGCAGAAGCACCTGCGCATATGTAAAGTACAGGGCACTGACCGCAGGACTCATTCCTCCCGCCTGTGCAAAACCGCCTTTTTTTGCCGCCATTATTTCCTGCGTCGCCGCCTGGCATAGGCTCTGCAACTGTTGGTCGATATTAGCGCCGGTCTCCACAGAATCAACGGCATCAGGACCGAAAGGCGCATTAACACCGCCTCCCGTGTAAGAGGCTCCCAGCGGAGACCCTGTCTGCGGAGCTGCATATACAGGATACGAAACACCGGAGGTTACCGCTCCTGCATCTGTCGTACCGGTGACGGCTCCTGAACTTCCCGCCGATATGGACGTTCCGCCCGAACCTGTGGCTACCGGGGTATTGGGCACTCCAACCGCTCTGTGATTGGCGTCAACAGGCGGCAGGTTTGCGCTGTCAACTAGGGTGTAGGCGAAATCCTTGTTTTTATCCTCGCTTATCAGGTTCTGGAAAAGTCCCCACTGGTCCCCCTTGATGACCTGACAGCCTGCCGACCATAACCCCACACGGTCGCCCGTGCCCCCCGGATGGAACTGTATTCCCCACCCGGCTCCTTCAGTTACTCCAAGACGCTCATTATCCTCGATAATACCGTCATTGTTCAGGTCAACATTAATTTTTATATCTCCATTCTGGCGTAGACCCAGCCCGCTGTGCGGGACTGCTCCTTTGGTCCATGTGCCTATGGGATAAAAGCCGTCTGCAAGATCGGAAAATCCCAGGTACTTTCCTGTTTTAGGGTCTGCATAGCCGAATCCGGTGGAGCCGGGATTATTTACCACGCCTGCATCAACGCTTCCCTGAAAAGCATAAACTTCGGGCTTTCCGTCATGCATGCGAACGGCGTAAATCGTATCATTATAAACATTGCCTTCAGGCGGTACAGCCTGTCCATTCTGAAAACTGCGGATTCCGATGATATTCAACTCGTCTTCGCCGGTTCTCCACTGGCTTTCATCTCCGCCCGCCATGGCAACTGAGACATCATGAAGATAATTATACTGCTCCTCGGGGGACATTTCATTGAAGTTCGGCGGAAGCGCGGGTCCGTCAATGGCAGAAATCTTAGCCTGGTACTTGGCGTCTATGGCGGCTTTCTTATCTGCAATTTCCCCGGCAAGGGCATTTTTCTTGCCGGCAACCTCATCTTCAAGAGCCTTTTTCTTTGCAGCCATCTCGGCTTTCAAAGCCGCTTCTTTTGCCGCTTTTTCCTGTTCATTAAGACGCTGTGCCTGAAGTTCGGTTTCCTTCTGCTTCTGCTCTTCCTCCAGTGCCTTAAGGCGCGCCTGCTTCTCTTCTTCAATTGCTTTTTCTTTTGCTATTCTTTCCTCTTCCAGCGCCTTTTCTTTTGCCTGCTTTTCCTCATCCAGTCTTTTTAATTCTTCATCATGTTCATTATCTATGCGCTGGCGGGCGGCATCTTTCTCCGCCTGGCTGGAAAGACTGACATTATCTTTATGCGTGGTACTGCTTGTGGATGTATCTTTGTGAGATGATGAGCTTGATGGTTTAGCCTGGGTCTGGGATGCATGCTTCGCCGGCTCTATTTTTGAGATATGCTTTACAGCTCCTCCGCCGTCTTTCTTAACCATTTTGCGCCCCCCCTTTACTGCCTCAATGGATACAAAATTATATCACGACAAATTTTTATAATGTAAATTGTTCTTGTAGCTTGACTTTTGGAATCAAATCCATTAAAATGGAATCAATTCCAAAATTTTGGATTTAAAATGATTAAAAATATCTTATTTAAAACAAACGAACAAAAGGCTCTATCCTTTCTTCTTCTTCATCCAGAAAAGCAATTTCTGGAAAAAGAAATACGGGAAGCCACTGGCGTAAGCCGTTCTGGAATAAATTATGCCATGAGAAAGCTTGCCAGAGCAAAACTCGTAGAAGAAGAAATACGGGGAAGGATGAAGTTTTATCGAACAGACCTTTCTAATCCCTTCTTAAGACAATTTAAAATATTGCAAACTTTAATCACTTTGTTTCCCCTTTTTGAAAAAATTAAGAAAGCCAGCAGAAAAATAATTCTTTTTGGAAGCGCTGCTTCAGGCACTAACACAGAAGAAAGCGACTTTGATATCTTTATCCTCACCAACCACCCTGAAATTGTTTTCAAATTTTTTCATAACAGTTCCCTGCGAGAAAAAACCCAACCAATTATAAAAACTCCTTTGCAATATGTGAACCTTGAAAAAAAAGAACCTGCTTTCTTTGAGCAAATAAACAGAGGAATAATTTTATGGGAGGGAAGCGATGGATCCGGAATATGAAAAATGTCTGAAGAAAAATAGCATAAAAAGCTTTCCTCAGGGAAAACGACTTATCCCAAAGGAAATAGATTCGGCAGAAAACGATCTTATAAGCGCCAGAGAAAGCTTTAAAAATAAAAACCATAAATGGGCTACTATTCAAGCTTATTATTCTATGTTCCATGGAGCCAGAGCGCTCTTATATTCCCAGGGCTTACGGGAAAAAAGTCATTATTGCCTGGCAGTTGCTGTTAGAGCTCTATTTGTGGATACAAACAAACTGGAAAAAAGCCTTTGTGATGATTTCTTTACTGCCATGGCTTTAAGAGAAAACGCTGATTATGAGTCCACTTTCTCTGAAGATGGCGCTCAAAAATTGATTAACAGCGCCACCGTATTTCTCAGGAAAACAAAAGAGATTTTGAGTTACCGAAGAAAGTAAATATTAAAGAGTTTGCTTCTTCGCTGCAATTTATTATAACTTTGAGGTCATGCCACCCATCCTGTAAATGCTATTTTAAATTATGTTTATGGAGTTCTTGAAAGTCAGGTTTTAATGGCTGCGGTATCAGCAGGTCTCGACACCACCATTGATTATCTTCATGCTTGTTATCTCAAACCGAGTGGCTCTGGTTTATGACCTCATGGAGCCTCTGCGTCCCAAAGTGGAACAATTGGTCTTGCAATTTCTTCAAAAGTGCGTTTTTTCTCCGAAAGATTTTCTTCTGCTGGAAAATGGTGCATGCAGGCTGCATCCGCAGCTTGCAAAAATTGTAAGCCAAATCACTGTAGCAGAAGAAACCGTGAATCAAGTTATTTTCAATGCAGTTATAAAATTGGAAACTCTGTAGGAAGAGGCTGAAAGGAGCATTCTCTGCGAGTAACCTTTGAAATTTTGCTGGATATGAACAGCAATACGAAAAGGCAAGAGAAAATTTTTTATTTTTTGATGGAGGTATTTCCACCCTTCCCGTGTGCCCACAAAACCAGTGAAATATCAAAATATTACTTCCAGAACTGCCACCACTTCTTTTCCCCAGAATACAAAGGTGTCAAGCCAGTTTCATCTTTTGCATTGACATCTGCTCCTTTGTTGATAAGCAATTCCACAATATCTTTTTGTCCTGTTACTGCAGCAGGGAACAATGCCGTACGGCCGTCTTCATTTTTGATGATAAAAAATTCCATAACATTTCTTTGTTTTTCATCTGAGGCATACTGTAAAGGTGTCAGGCCAGATTCATCTCTCGCGTTGACATTTGCGCTTTTACTAATAAGCAATTCCACAATATCTTTATTGCCAAACACTACGGCCCAGTGCAAAGGCGTCGAGCCATCATAAGCTTTTGCATTGACATCGGCACCTTTAGAAATTAGAAGCGCTGCTATATCTTTGTAACTTTTCCATGCCGCCTTGTGCAATGCCGTCCCGCCCCACTTACCCTCTGCATTGATATCTGCTCCTTTGCTGATAAGCAATTCTACAATATCTTTATATCCTCTATATACAGCTTGGTGCAAAGGTGTAAAACCATCTTTATTTTTTAAATTAACATTTGCTCCCGTGCTAATGAATTCTCCTACAGCAGAAATATCATTACCTATGATTGCTTCAAAAATATCGATGTAACTTTTGGGCATAATGGCTTCCTCCTTACTTTTTGCCTGATTTCCTAATCTTATTAACAACCTTTGCTTCAATTCTTCAGATTCAAGCAAGTGTCAAGAAATTGGCGAGAAAAAGAGAAAAAACTATGCATTAAATATATTCCTATGGGTCGCAAACTTCCCATCCAAGTTCCTCAAAAGCTTTGTTGAGTTTTTTATCACTGCATACAATTAAAGGTTTCGGTGTATATTTTCTTTTTCTGAATTCGGAATCTATAAAGTGCAAATTATAAGCATCAACTAGGTCTATATTGTATTTTTCTTTGTATTCTTCTACCTGTCGAGTGACATCAAATATACTTTTACCAGATTCAGGTGAAAAAATTGCAAATTTCTGGCCGCTTATATCAGCAATAAGACGATCTAGAGCCTCAATTAATTCTTTACCATTAAGCCTACACTTTAAGACATTTATCACTTCAGCAATAGTTAGCCAAGTTACAGAAAATCCTCTATTTTTGGAATTAAGAATTTTCCAAACTTTATCACAACCCTTTTCATCCTTCTTGTAATATTTTATTAAAGCACTAGAATCAAAGAAAACTTGTTGCATCTTTTTAATATCCATTTTTATTCTCCTTTGCTCATGATACATTTTTAGCCCTTTATTATAAAGGTCGGTTTCTGTATCCCAAAGACGAATGCACTCGGAACCTTTATAAAATAATATGGAATTTGCACACGATGCCATTATCAACCATCTGACTGCTATCTGTGAAGTTGCTGAATGTCCTATAAAGAATTGGCATAAAGGAATGAATTTTAAAAGCCCGCTTCAAGAATGTTGGAATAATTAATTAGATCTGGTAACTCAGCGATTCCAGAAAATAGAAAGAAATCCTCTTCCTGAGCCTACATTTTCGCAGGAGCCTGTGCGAGAATTTTTGAAAGTAGATACCCACGTGTATAGCCCGTGGCACTTGCCCCTTCGGGGTTATTTGTATTCCCTGCCTTGCTCAAAAATCTTGACATTTCCCTACAAGCAGCCAGTGATTTGCAGGGGTCGAATTTATAAACAAGTTTGTTTTCTCATGCGCTATCTACGGCTCCGCCTGGATTGTCGCCATTCGAAAATAAGCAGAGCTTGTTTTGCGGGCACGATACTCCGCAGCATAGCTGCAGAGTTTTCAATCGCAAAATCCGCCCGATAAGAGCGGGTTTGATGAATCAACCCCCTACAGGACTTTCATAGACTGTGTCTGTGATTTAAATGGTTCGAAAATAGCCAAGGAACATCTCTGCGGGAATAAGCGAAAGTTCTCCCTTCAGATAATCTTTCCGGCATAAAACTGTTAACCTGCTGTGACCGAGAATTTTCTTTGCCCATGAAAATTCTTCCGCCTTAACCTTTTCCTGATATTTAATTTCAAAGTACGAGTATTTGCTTTCTTTGAAGCCGACAAAATCAATTTCCTTGTCATTGCCAGCGCGGCCAAAATACAAAGAAGAGAAATTTCTCTGAAGATGGGAGCATGCAGTATTTTCTACTAAGGACGGCCGGTTGTCAGCCCTGTTAATAAAGTCCCTGGTATAAGCAAAAGCATTCTGGGAAAATCCCTCTGTCCTGGCTTTTAAGCAATTAAAAATAAAGGGGTCGGCAAAATAAACCTTGCTGTTCTTGCGGAAAAACACCTGTTTCTGCTCAAGAGAAAAAAACGGCAGGCGGCAAATGATAAACATTTTTTCAAAAATTTCCAGGTATTCTTCAACTGTAGTATGAGATGCAATGCCTGATTCCCGGCTTAATTTATAAAAACTTATTGCGCTGGTTAAATGAACAAAAAGACGCTTCATTATTTGATAAGTAAAGTTTTCTGATTTTCCCACCCTGTGCAGGTCGCCTTCAATCCATGCCAAAAAAATCTCGTAAGTCTGGGTAGATATGTAGCCTTTAGCAAAGTACTCATTGATGGTGACGGGAAAGCCGCCGCAGATAAGATAATCAGTAAACAGTTTTTGAAAATGAGGCAGGAGAGCAAGAGAAGCGGGGAGAGGATCGGTTAAAAATTCTGGTTTTAAAAGAGTGATAAATTCATGGAAGGTTAAGGGCAAGAAAGTGATATCCCATGGAAAAATTTCTCCCCGCCTGCCCGGCAGCCGTTCCGCAGAATATTTAAGGTCTAAAACATTTGAACCCGTGATTAAAACCAAAGAGTTCTTCAATTTTCCTGAATCTGCAAGCAGCTTTATAGCTCTTTGCCACTCCTTAACAAAAGAAATTTCGTCCAAAAAAATAAAAAGCCGCTTCTGACTTTTGGGACGGACATAATTTAAGTAAGAAGTTAACAAATTTTCCAAATCTTTGTAATCACTTATCGTGTCGCAGGGAAAGAACAACGCATTTTCTTTCTCCACCTTCTCTTCCAAAAGCAGGCGCTTGATCAAGAGTTTTAAAAGGGTTGTTTTGCCAATGCGCCGTGGTCCTCTCAAAGTTAGAATGCCGTCTTTATTGACAGGAAGGCTGTGGTATAACGAGTGGTAAAAAGGATACTTTTGCCTCTCCAGCTCTGCAAGAAAATTATCTTCCAGAATAAACTCCGGGCGGCGCCACCAAGGATTATGTTCTTGAATTATATTGCTATTCATAATAGCAATTATAAGGCATTTTTATGTATTTGTAAATAGCAATATGAAATTCCCCCGAAAATTTAATCAATTGGATTCTATGAACTCTCTATAGAAAGCCGCCTAAATGACTTTTACAAACCTATTGACAAGTCCTCGAAGGATATGTCGGGATATAGCCAATTGTTTACAATTTGTTAACAATTTTTTCTTTACAATATTATGTGCATAATGATAAAATAAACATGAACATAATTACAGGTTTATTATATATTAGCTTAAGTAAGGGGGAAACACGTGGATAAGATTAATGTTTCTCAGCCTATTTACACTCCAAAAGAATCCGGCAATTCCAGGCTGGCGGAATCAGCCTCTGGGAAGGATACGGCATTCACAAAGGATGCCGTATCCATAGGGAAAAAGAGGGATGACCTCAAGCTGATTTCCGATCCCAGAAAACTCTTTTCAATCTCACAGGATAATGACAAGGAAGTCCTTAACTCCCTTGTTTCCAAAATTACCCCCAAAGGACCGGGGGAAGCCGCAGATTTAGAACTAAAACCCTTCGAGAAGATGTCAGAACCCATTATGAAACCCAGTGACACCGGCTTTGATTCCCGAAATATTTATAACATGGCAACCATCCGCGAAAACGGCGTCACTTACATGCTCTATAGAGGCGAGGACAAGAGTGAGCCACAGGGACAAATCACCGGCAGGATTGGTCTTGCCACCAGCAAAGACGGCATTCACTTTGAAAGAGAAGATAAACCCATCATCGTTCCTGAATATGACTACGAAAAAAAGGGCATAGAGGACCCCCGCCTTATTAAAGTTAAAGATACCTATTACCTGACCTACACCGCCTATGACGGCGATAAGGCAAGGCTGTGCATGGCAACTTCCAATGACTTGCGTAACTGGCAAAAACACGGACCGTTATTCCCTGATTTCCCGGCAACAGGAGGCTGGACAAAGTCCGGCGCAATTCTTCCCGAGAAGGTGAAAAGCGGACTTTTCAAGGACCGTTATGTTATGTACTTCGGGGACACCAACATCTGGATGGCTTTTTCTGATGACCTTCTCCACTGGACGCCGATTATGAATCCGGTCATCAAGACCAGAGGGGACAAATTCGACAGCAACCTCGTGGAGCCCGGACCCCCGCCCTTCTATACAAAGGACGGAATCCTTATGATATATAACAGCAACGGAGGCGACGGCGGGGAACATAAGAATTACAACGTCGGCGCAGTGCTCTTCGACAAGAATGATCCCACAAAGATTATCGCAAGAACCGATAAGCCAATACTATCCCCCACCCAGGACTGGGAAAAGCACGGATACATTGACAATGTAGTCTTCGCCGAGGGGATGACGGTTCAAAACGGCAAGGTTGACATTTATTTTGGCGGTGCGGACCGCTACATCGGACTGGCAGTTGCTGCGGTTGCTCCTGCAATGCAGAGCCCGATAGCTGCAGGTATCGTCAAGACTTTCAATGCGCTTGGAAAAGCCGCGTAGTTAGAGAGTGCCACGGTCACCTTCGGTGACCTCGCAATGACAAATTAGGAGTAGCAAGTAATGGAAAAAATTGATGGTCAGGGAGGAGCTTTCCTTTCGGGGAACGAGGCGAAGCTGAATAAAATCGCCCCCTCTGAGACTGCTTCTGTGAAACTCAATCCTCCGGCAGTTTCGAAGGACAGGGTTGAAATCTCCAGCAGGAAAAAAGATGCTCTTCTTGCCGATATGAATATGATTTCCCGACTGAAGAAAGAATCCCACCAACCCTCTTTAATAACGGGGGAGGCGAAGCAGGCAGGCGGCAAAATAACTGCGGCACAGGATGGACTGAAGACGATTGATAATTTTGCTGCAGGCTTTGATATTCCCGACTCCTATGCGAAGGAAACATTTAAGAATTGCCTTCCCAACACCCTGAAGACAACTGTAAATTTAAAACCGGACGGCACCACTTTTACCATAACCGGCGATATTCCCGCCATGTGGGTGAGAGATTCATGCGCCCAGATACAACCTTATGTTTATATGAGCAAGGATAATCCCGAACTGCAAAGAGTAATCAAAGGAACTATTTTAAGGCATATAAAAAATTTCAACTCTTCCGAGCCGGATGCACCTTTTGTAAATTCGTGGAAAGACGATTACACCCCTTGGGAGCGCAAGTACGAGCCGGACGGTGTGGCATATCTGATTCGCCTTGCATCACTTTACACCAAAGTAAGCGGTGATGATTCATGGGCGCGCCAGTCAGGCGACTTTGATGCTAAAAAAGCTTTTGATAAAGCCATTGATTTAATCAAGCAAAAAACCGGTCCCACCGGGTTGGTTAAATGCAACAACCGTCCCAGTGATGATGAGACAAAGTATCCATATTTAATACCAACCAATATGTTCCTTGCTTCCACGATGCCCAAGCTTAAAGATATGTATTTAAATATCTGGAACGATCCCGTGAGGGCAAAGGAATGCGAAGACATCGGCAATAATATTAAAGCCGGCATTGAAAAATATGTAACCTACAATCATCCTGTTTACGGCAAAATGTGGGCATACGAGGTTGATGATAACGGCAATGCAAATTTGATGGATGATGCAAATGTGCCCAGCTTGCTTTCAGCTCCTTATCTGGAATTCTGTTCGCCGAATGACCCGACTTACAAAAATACCCGCAATTTTGTGTTAAGCAAAGATAATCCATATTATTATTCAGGAACTCAAGGAGCCGGAGTGGGAAGCCCCCATACGCCCGGCAAAAGAGTATGGCCCCTGGCAATAACAATGCAGGCGCTTACCTCAAATGATCCCGGTGAAATACAGAAGATGGAGACGTATCTTAACAATCTTGATGCAGGCACTCACTACATGCATGAGGGCGTAAATCCCGATAACCCCGGCGAATACAGCAGGGGCTGGTTCTCATGGGCAAATTCCCTTTACAGTGAAATGATGATGAAAAAAGTTATCGGGCTTAATTACTATCCCGGAGACGGCACATATGTAAAACCTAATTTGAATCCTCAACTAAATTATGCAAACATGAATACGCCTGTTCCTTTTGGAAATATATCTTCGTTAAAGGTTCAGTCTTCAGGAGACGGCTCGGAAATAGTATCTGCCACGATAAACGGCAAGCCTGCGCCTGTGAATCCTGAAAAAGGAATAAAGATAACGGAAGACCCGGCGGATGTTGTTATTAAAACGAAGGCTTCCGGCGGTATGGAAAAAGCTCAGAATTCTCCTATCATATTTGACGGACAATATTTGGTATAGTGCGTCAAACCGGGATTGCAAGGCTTTTCCCCTCACCCTTTCCCAGTGGGAGAGGGGAAATGGGAAGCTCGCAACGACAAAAATGACAAGCTTTTCCTACATCACTCATCTTCAAGCAGCCATTTCCACAATGGCAGAAACCTAATTGTTTTTCCCTTTATCTTTTCCTCTGCCTCGTCATCTTCAGTAATAATTGCTGCTTCGTCAAGTTCAAATTCATCCATCGCCTTCAGAAGGCTTCTTATCTCTCTGCTTTTTGTTTTCTCGCTTCTTATGTTCCAGCAAACCTGTATAAGCTCCTTAACCCTCAAACCCTCTTTTATTAAAAAGTCAACTTCCTTATGGTATTCATCCTTCCAGAAATAAAGTTCCTTCTCGATTTTTAAAGCCTGCCTCCTTTTCAATTCCAGAAAAACAAGGTTTTCAGCAAGTCTGCCAAAATTTTCGCTAAATCTGAAACCTACTGCATTACACAAGCCTGTGTCAATCGCATAAACTTTCCTGGGGCTATTTTCCTGCTCCCTCACTTTAAAAGAAAACCTTTTTAACAGAAACACCAGATAAACCTGCTCAAGATAACCCGAAAATTTCTCTATAGTGTCATTAGATATTTTAAGAGATTTTTCAAGAGATCTGTAGGTGGCAAGTGAGGATATATTGCTGAGATAGAACTTGACAAGCGCATTTAAATCCTGATATTTTCTTATTCTGAACCTTCTTAGCAAATCCTTATTTACAATGTCTTCAAAATAGTTAAGCAGAATCTCTTTTTTTTGTTCCGATAGCACAGCCTCAGGAAATGATCCAAATTCAAGGTACTTGCGCAATAAGCCTTTAATTTCAATTTTTCTGTTTATTATATCCAGCCTGTCTAGTAAAATAACGCCATTAAATTCAAGAAATTCTTTAAAGGATAGTGGAAAAACAGTCAAATCAAGATGCCTGCCTGTAAGCAGCGTGCCAAGCTCCCTGCTTAACAGTTTTGCATTCGAGCCTGAAACTATAATTTTTGCTTTTCTTAATTCATGCATCATCCTTACCCACTTTTCCCAGCTTTCTATTTCCTGAACTTCGTCGAGAAAGATAAAAATCTGCCCTTTTGGAGATAAAAATTCAAGATAAGCTTCATAAATTTGCTCGAGAAGTTTCAGGCTTAAAGCAGGGAAACGGGGGTCTTCTAAATTGACTATCAAAACATTTTCAGCCTTAACTTTACTTTTTTCGATGAGCGCTTTTGCCATTTGCTTCATGATAAAAGATTTCCCCGATCTTCTTGGGCCGGTTATTGTAATGACTTGATTGGTGTCAATGAAGCTCTTTAGCCGGGCAAGGTATTTTTCGCGGGGAATGCCTGAACTTTGTTCTCTTTTCCAGAGATTCCAGTCCTGGAGTATATCAATTATTTCGTTTTTGTCGCTTTTATATATCATACTCGACACTTTCTTAAGATTTTGTCTAGTTTATTTTTATAATTAAAGGATATTATAAACCGGCTCTTTTGTCAAGTTATTTTTTGCAGAAATTTCAAATTTTTCTGGAGAACAGGGATTCATCTGTAAATTGGAGAAATTAAATAGGTTGCAAAACTTTCACCCTCACCCTTGCCCTCTCCCCGGAGGGGCTAGGAGAAATGGAAGAAGCCCTCTCCCTTAAGGAGAGAGGAGAAGGTGGGGAGCTCGCAATGACCGGAATCCGTTCGGGGAACGGGCGCTACATCATAATGACAGCGGGTAAAAAATGTGCCTGATTTCCTTAAATAATATAATAATTAAGGAGTGATAGTCCTCATGAAAAAAAACCATCTTTTCAAAATGTTTTCCTTTATTATTCTTATGCTCTTCTTATGTTTCATCCCCCTTTCCTGCGCCAAACAGACTGCTCAACAAGGCGGAGAGAAACAGCCCGGAGCAAAGCTCAGAATAGGCGTTTCTCTTATGAACAGACAGCATGACTTTTACAAGGACCTTGAGGAAGGGCTCAAGGCTGAAGCAGACAAAGAGGGCTATGAGCTCATCGTAAGGGATGCGGATTTTAAGCTTCCCAAGCAGGTCTCCGATATCGAGGATTTCACCGTTCAGAAAGTGGATGCACTGATAGTCTGCCCCGTTGATTCCAAGGGAGTGGAAAAAGCCATCCAGACCGCCAACAAGGCGAACATCCCCGTATTCACGGCGGACATTGCTTCAGAGGGCGGAAAGGTTGAATGTCATATCGCATCGGACAATGTAATGGGAGGCCGTAAAGCCGCTGAATTCATAGGAAAATTGCTGAACGGCAAAGGAAATATCATCATCCTTGATTGGCCCTATGCAACTTCCGTCCTGGACAGGGTGAAAGGATTTGAAGAAGGAATCAAAGCCTTCCCCGGCATTAAGATTATCAATAAGACAGACGGCGGAGCCCAGAGGGATACCGCTATGAAGGTCATGGAGAATATGCTCCAGGCGCACTCCGATATAGACGGCGTCTTTGCCATAAATGACGATACCGCTCTCGGGTGTTTAAGCGCAGTGGAAGCAGCAAAGAGAAACAATATCATCATTGTAGGATATGATGCCATTCCTGAAGCAAGGGAAGCCATCTTAAGAGGAAGTCCTCTCAAAGGTGACGTGGCGCAATTTCCGAAGGAAATAGGCAAAAAGGCAATTGAAGCAGTGGGAAAATATCTTAAGAAAGAAAAAATTCCGGCTCTTGTTCCCGTTGAAGTAACCATCATGGACAAGGCTTACCTGGAAAAAGAGAAAGCATCGCCGGGAGGTAAATAAAAAACTTTGGAAGAGATACTCCGGCTTGAGAATATCAGGAAGACATTCCCGGAGGTAGTAGCGCTGAAAGGCGTGAGCTTCTCCATTCTACCGGGAGAAGTTCATGCTCTCATCGGAGAGAACGGCGCGGGCAAATCAACTCTGGTCAAGATTATTGCCGGCATCTACCGGATGGATCCCGGCGGTGCAATATATTACAAAGGAAAAAAGACAGACATCACAGACCCTCATTTTGCAAGGGATATTGGCATTGCAGTAATTTATCAGGAGCTCACCTACATACCTGAACTTACCGTTGCAGAGAA
>JAMDEM010000048.1 GCA_023486985.1 Bacillota bacterium | reverse complement strand
ATATATAGCGTTCTACAGCTTCTCGGGACTTCTGGTAAATTTTATGAAAAAGAAAAATTGCAATGTTATTGTTAAGGGACTGAGGGCAGTATCTGATTTTGAAGTGGAATTTCAGATGGCTTTGATGAACCGTAAACTTGACCCATCAGTGGAGACGGTTTTCTTTATGACTTCCAACCGGTATGCTTTCTTAAGTTCAAGCTCGGTGAGGGAAATTGCCTCCTTCGGGAAAAGCGTTGAAGGGCTTGTGCCCCGTTTTGTGGAATTGAAACTTAAGGAAAAATACAGCAAGTCTCGTAAAAGAGGTGGAAAATGAGTATCTTCAGAGTCCTGGACAAGCTGGAGAACGCTATATATAACAGTCCAAGGATGCCCTGGCCCTGGAATGAAAGCGTTGTAATGAGAAGGGACAAGATGTTAAGTCTTCTTGAAAAGACGCGCTCCAGCCTGCCGGAAGAGATGAAGCAGGCAAGATGGGTTTTAAAAGAAAACCAGAGAATTCTTCAGGATGCCAAGGCGCGAGCCGAGCAGGTTATTACTGAATCAAATGAAAAGTCCCAGGAATATTTAAAGGACGCTGAAGCAAGAGCAAGAAATCTCCTGCAGGAAGCAAGAGACCAGGGTGCAAAACTTGTCAGCGAAAGCGAAATATTGAATCAGGCTCGCAAGGAATCTGAAGAGCTTTTAAATGAATCCCGCCAGAACGCTAATAAGATTATTCATGAGGCGGAAGATAAGGCAAGTATGATTACGGCAAAAGCGGAAGAGTATGCCGCTTCCGTTAGAAAGTCAGCCGATGAATATTCAGGCGCGGTAAAGACAGGTTCTGATGAGTATGCCGATAAAATCTTTTCATCTCTCGAAACGGAACTTGGCAGAATTCTTTCCATAATTCAAAAGGCTAGATCGGAACTTTCTTCAAAGGGCACAGGAAAGTAATTTGTTCAAGGGCGAATTTAAAATTTTTATAAAGGTCATCAAACTTCTTCTAGTCGCGGCAGCTGTATTTTTTGCGATGTATTTCATCCCTCTTCCTTACTACATCACTGGTCCCGGAACTACCAGAGACCTTTCCTCCGTTGTAACTGTGGAAGGCGGCAAAAAGCACACAGGCGGGAAATTCATACTTACCACGGTCTTTTATCAAAAGGCTAATCTCTTTCTCTGGCTTTATTCTCTTGCTGACAGAAAGTCGGAGTTAAGAAAAAAAGAAAATGAACCGTGGCAGAGGATTGAGGATTATGAAAATTACATGATTCGGCAGATGGAAGAAAGCAAGTACCTGGCTGCCGTTGCTGCTCTTAATGAGAAAGGATACAATATAAAAATCAACCGGCAGGGAATAAGAGTTGAGGCCATTTTTACTGAAAGCAAAGCCATGGGCGTGCTGAAGCCGGGAGATTTAATTCTTGAGTTAAACGGCAATGTTCCAGCTTCCTCAAGGGAATTGTCAATGACGGTGAATTCCCTTCCCCCGGGTGCGGTGGTTAAAATAAAGATAAGGCGTTTCCAGCCGGGTTCAGAGCAGGGAAAAGAGATGGAGTTCTCAATTCCCACGATACAGCGGGAGGGAAGGACAGTCATTGGAATACTTCTTGGCCCTTCAGTAATAATGGGGGAACTGCCTGTTAAAGTAACTATAGACAGCGGCCACATATCAGGCTCTTCGGCCGGATTGATGTTTGCACTTGAGATATTAAGCCAGCTTGAGGACAAAGACCTGGCAAAGGGATATGCTGTTGCCGGCACAGGAACAATTGATGAAGACGGTAATGTCGGACCCATAGAAGGTGCAAAGTTTAAAATAATCGCTGCAGAGCGGGCAGGCGCAAAAATATTTCTTGTGCCGCAGGAAAATTATGAAGAAGCAAAGTCAGCCGGAACATCACTAAAAATACTGCCGGTAAAAACCCTCCACGATGCCGTCAATGCTCTTGCAAACCTGTAATCGCTCTTGCTTATAATCTCAATATTATAGTATACTATAGTATTGAGAGAGTATAAGGGAGCGAAGGCTTTTGAAAAGGGTAATAATTTATGGAACGCTTGTATTAATAGTGATTGTGGCAGTCTGGTGGGCTTACAGCCTGAAACCCAAAGGTGAAGTTGCTGTGAATCCAAATCCTGCTGCTGCCACGCCTTCAATTACTCCTCATGAAGGCATGGAGTTTAACACCACAAACCTTTCTTCGATGGATAAGAACAAAAAGCAGTGGGAAATGACTGCAAAAGTAATAACGGTAAATGAGAAAACCAAGAAAGCCAGAGCAAGAGATGTGAAATTCATCTTTTTTGATTCTAAAAAGAAGCCTGTCTTGAGGCTTGTGGCAAAAGGAGCCGATGTGGACCTGAAAGATGAAAGCATTGACTTTGACGGCACCGTCACAGCAAAGGCAGCCACAGGTGAGGAAATCACGGTTAAGAAGATGAGGTGGGACGGAAAAAGAAAGAAACTGCTCGGGATGATTGAAGTCAGGCTTGTCAGAAAAGGCTCTCATATCATAGGACAGAGCATGGAGGCAGATCCGTCTCTCAGGCAGGTGGAGATAAAAGGAAATGTTAAAATTTATCTGAAAGAAAAATCAGAAAATGTCATTAAAGAACTTTCCAAATTTTGAGGTGGAAGATTGAAAATTGTCCTTAAAAGTCTGGTAAAGATTTACCAGAAACGTCGAGTTGTTGACGAGTTAAGTCTTGAGTTAAATAAGGGAGAAGTGGTGGGGCTTCTGGGACCCAACGGAGCTGGAAAGACTACCACTTTTTATATGATTGTGGGCCTTGTAAAGCCAAACAACGGCCAGATTTTTTTTGACGGCGAGGAAATCACGAGGACTCCCATGCATCTTCGTGCCAGGGTAGGCATAGGCTACCTGGCTCAGGAGGCGTCAATCTTTAGAAGGCTTACCGTTGAAGAAAATATTCTTCTTATATGGGAAACCCGGGGCATGCATCAAGAAGAAAGGAAAAAAAGGATTGCTCCTCTTCTGGCTGAATTTGGACTTGAGAAATTAAGGAAACAGCCTGCTTATCAGCTTTCAGGCGGCGAAAGAAGAAGAGTGGAAATTGCCAGGGCATTGGCTACAAGCCCTCACTTTCTTTTACTTGATGAACCCTTTACCGGCGTGGATCCAATTGCAGTTGCCGACATTAAAGACATAATATCCGACCTTAAAAATAAAGGCATCGGAATATTGATTACCGACCATAATGTAAGAGAAACCCTTACGATTACGGACAGAGCTTATATTGTTAGAGACGGCAAAATTCTTGTGTCAGGAACTTCCATTGAAGTTGCGGAAAGCCCTGTTGCAAAAAAATATTATCTTGGGGAAAGGTTCATGCTGGACCTGGGAGATAACGGCCAGTGATGAAGATAATAGATAAATACATATTAAAAGAAATGATAGGACCTTTTTTGTTTGGAGTGGCGACCTTTACCATTCTTTATATTTCTGGTGATGTCATTATCCCCGTTTCCAGGAATATCCCTCTTCATACTCCTGCATCTGTGATAGGATTGTTTTTTATCTGCAGGCTTCCCTATGTTTTAGTTTTCACATTTCCCATGTCTGTTTTGCTTTCTGCGCTCCTGTCTTTCGGAAGGCTTTCAGGAGAAAGTGAAATAATTGCCATAAAAGCCGGAGGTATAAGTTTTTCAAGAGTGGTGATTCCCGGTATTTTTTTGGGTCTGGTTATAAGCCTTGCGGCTTTTTTTATGAACGACAAACTTGCTCCACAGTCAATTTATATCTCAAGGACTCTTCTTGAAAGAGCTATGTCAAAAGAAGCATTAAGAGAAAGGGAAAATATTACAATTCAGGAGACACTTGATACCGGAATCAAGAGGATAACTTATGCCGTCAGGTTTGATCCACAGACGAAAAAGCTCCACGGAATAACGATAAAGGATTTCAGGGGCGACAGGCTGGAACGTCTGGTATACGCAGATGATGCTTATTGGGAAAATAATACATGGTATCTTGAAAACGGCCATATTTATGATTTCTCCGATGATCCTTCAATGAGCGTGAAACTGCAGACAGACTTTAAGAATATGAAGAGGGATATTCCTGGAAACCCTGAAGAATTCAAGGACAGGGAGCGTTATCCCGATGAAATGAGCAGGGCTCAACTTGCCCAGAAGATTGCCGGTATAAAAGAGGCGGTGGAGAAAGGCTCAAATCCGTCTGTCGCAGGAGACCAGACGGCTGCAAAGAAAGAAATAAATACATACAGCTTGTTTTATGACAAGAAAGCTTCTCTGCCTTTTGCCTGCCTGGTTTTCGGCATTTTCGGCATGCCGCTTGGATTGCGCCCCCACCGCGCAAGCACCTCCATAGGGCTTGGAATAAGCATAATTTTTATTTTATTATATTATTTTTTCATGGCTCTGGGCGATGCGGCAGGGTCAAGCGGTTCAATTCCGCCATTGCTTGCTTCATGGCTTCCAAATATTGTTTTCGGCGCAGCAGGTGTCTATCTGATTATTAAAGCCAGTCAGCACTGACAAAGAGGAGTGTGGGATGTTTAGATTAATAATTATTTTCCTGGTCCTCGCTCTAATGGGCGGCTCCATAGCGTACCTGGGCAATCAGCTTGGGAGATACATAGGCAGGCGCAAGCTCAGCATTTTTAACCTGCGCCCACGCCACACTTCAATCCTGATAACAATATTTACCGGTATTTTAATTGCTCTTTTGACTATGGGAATTGCCGCTATTATGTCAAAAGACGTGCGGCAATTTCTTAAGGGAATAGAATCACTTAGACAGCAAAGAGACAAACTGCTGGAAGAAATTGATATTGCCACTAAAACAGTAAGAATCGGGGACATAATTTTTTTAATACATGATCCGATTGTTGCAGGAGTTATACCCGGTGGACTGTCGAAGGATGTCATAAAAGAAAAGCTTAATGATATACTGGCACAGGCTAACCTTATAACTATAGAAAAGAGCAATAACAGACTGCTGGCATTAAAGAAACCTTTTCTTGGACAGGATGAAAAATTAATTCTTTATAACAATGAAAATTACGATCAAACAGTTGAACAACTCTTAAAAAGCAAGGAAGACCAGGTTGTTTATGTTATCGCTCATCAGAATGTTTTCTTAAGGGAAAAGGTGCCTGTAATATTTCAAAGCAGCCCGAATATGCTGGTTTTCAGGCGGGGGGAGGTAATAACCAGCGTTACTGTGGACGGAAGAAAAAGCAGAGATGCTATTTTTAATGAACTTTACGGACTTATGAAGAGCAAAGTAAGGACAGCAGCTCTTAAGAAAGGAATAATTCAGGATTTTGTTACAGGCGAAATAAGAAGCGAATTAAAAATGTCTGATATAGTGGATACGGCATGGAGAATCAGTCAAATGAGAAGATCCGTAAAAGTCGAGGTAGAGGCAAAAAAGGATATTTACTCGATTGACCCGCTTGATATAGAACTTGTATTAGTTCCGATGGGATGAAAGAAATTAGTTTAAATTGCGACTTTTAATCTGGAGGAATTTCTTTGGAAGATGTAATCCTGGCTCTTGATCCCGGAAGGGAGAAATGCGGGATTGCCGTTGCAAACAAAAACCTTTATATATTATTTAAGGGGATAACTGCTACTTCAGCACTGGATGTTTTATTGAAAGAAAAACTTCTGGAGTTTTTGCCGGAAGCAGTGATTCTGGGCAGCGGCACATTTTCAAAGAATGTGAAAAATCAGGTTTCCGGAATTATAAAACAGGTTAATTCGGAAAAAAAATTGTCTGTAACCTTAAAGGTGATTGACGAAAAACATTCTACCGAGCTTGCCAGAAAAAAATATTTTAAAGATCACAGACCCCGGGGTTTGTGGAGGCTTGTTCCTGTTTCTTTACAGGTGCCGCCGGAGCCTTATGATGATTATGCGGCAATAGTCCTGGCTGAAAGATATTTTAAAGAAGGAGAGGGGAATCCCTCATGAAAAGGCTTTTGATAGCATTTTCAATTTTAATTATGGCAATTGCTTTCTTATCCCGCGAAGCTTTTGCAGGAGCCGTTGTCATAGGAACTGTAAACTCAGGGAGAGAAAATGCCGGCGGGGGAATACCCTCGGCAATTTATCCCGTGGACGGGGCTGCCGTCAGTATTCAGGGCACAAATTTATCTACCACCACTAACGGCACCGGCGGATTTGTTTTCAAGGACGTACCGCCGGGTAATTATACTATTATTGCCAGTAAAGCAGGCTACAGCATGGCTGCCAAGCAGATTGTCGTACCTGACGGCGGAGGCTTGCAGGTCTTGCTTACTCTTACTACGGGGGGCGGCGTAACCATTGATACCGGTCCTATCAAACCGGGCATGATTTACATTGCCTTTGCCGGCATGCCGAACATTAGCCCGGCGGGACCTACTCAGCCTGGCGGAATGACGAATCAGCCGCAGTCTAATGAGCCATACAATATGCTGGGCGCAATTTCTGCAGGAGCAGACCCTTTTGCTCTCGGTGGCAATCCACCGCCTACTCCGCCGCAGTATACGCCGGGGCAGAATCCTTATCAGCAGGTAACTCCTGTGAATGTGAATCCCAATACTATCATGGTAATTGACCCTGATGATGTTCAGAAGATTAATTATATAAATCTAAATTCCAGGCCCTCGTGGATATGCTTCAGCGCAAGCGGAACAAAGCTTTTTGTTGCCGATGATACCCAGCGCATAATTATTTATGATACGCTGCAAAATAACAATGCCGTGGGAGCAATTTCCCTCCCGGGTGTTATTACAGATATGACTGCAAGCAAGGAAGGAATTCTTTATGCCGCAGTTATGGCTGGCGTGCCTTCCGTAGTTGCCATAAGCACTTCTACTATGAGTGTAATAAAGCTTATTCCTCTGCCGGGAATGAGGTCAGGAGAGTTTGGACAGCCAAGAGCTGTTGTTCTTTCACCTGACGGGAGAAAGCTTTATGTGACTCTGGCAAGCACAACAGCGGGAGAGGTTATTGCAATAGATGTAGCGGCACAGCAGTATCTGGGTGCGGCAAAGACAGGGTCTATGCCCACCGGGATGGTGATTACTCCAGACGGGAGGAAGATTCTTACTGCCAACTATACATCGGCTGACGTAAGTGTTATTGACACCGCTTCCATGCAGAATGTTGGAACAATCAGGGTTGGAGTTCAGCCATCGAGGCTGGTGGCCCATCCTTCAGGAGCAAAAGTCTATGTAGTAAACAACGGTTCAAGCACTGTATCTGTGATAGACCTGGCATATAGCAGGGTGTCTGCAACAATTCCGGTGGGAAGTCTTCCCATTGGAATAGGAATAACGCCGGACGGAAGCAAGGTTTTCGTCAGTAATAACGGCGCAGGCACTGTTTCGATAATTGAAACTGCCACAAACGGGGTAATAAGAACTACAACACCTCTTCCAAACGGCAAGCCCTTTGGAATTGCAGTAAAACCATAGAAATTTCGAACGAGAGGTGCTCTCACTTTCGTACTCCCTCGTGGACAAAACTAAAGCTTGCTCCGCTGCAAAATCCAAACTCGCTTCGCTCAGACAGTGGATTTTGCGGCCGCTCCGCTTCGCCAAGCTTTGTTAGCCACTCAGTCCGTATATCGCTCAAACACCCCTCGTTCTTTTTGCCGGTGTATTGGCTACAAGTTTACCTTATGATATAATACTATCTGGCAGGACGGTCTTGGCGGAGGGGACTTGGCGGAGTCCCCTGTTATCTTGTTAAGGGGTAATTTAAAGTTTGAAAGGTGATAATAATTAATGCTTTCACTTGTAAAGCGAATCTTCGATTCAAATGCAAAAGAAATAAAGCGCATGGAAAAGACGGTGCAGCTCATAAATTCTCTGGAACCCGAGATGCAGAGGCTTACCGACGAACAATTAAGAGAAAAATCTCTGGAGTTCAGGAACATCCTTCAGGGCGGAGAGGAGATTGAAAAAATTCTTCCCAAAGCTTTTGCACTGGTAAGAGAAGCTTCAAGACGCACCATAGGATTGAGGCACTTTGACGTGCAGTTAATGGGCGGCATAATCCTTCATGAGGGAAGAATCGCTGAAATGAAGACAGGCGAAGGAAAAACTCTTGTAGCCACCTGTCCCATTTATCTTAACGCCCTGACCGGCAGGGGCGCTCATCTTGTAACTGTAAACGATTACCTTGCAAAAAGAGACGCCCGCTGGATGGGCCCCATATACCATATCCTTGGAATGAAAGTTGGAATTATCCAGCATGATGCCGGCTTTTTATATGACCCTGGATATGAAATTGATGATGAGAGTCTAAATCACCTGCGTCCGGTATCCAGAAGAGAAGCATACCTTGCTGATATAACTTACGCCACCAACAATGAAATAGGCTTTGACTACCTCAGGGACAACATGGTCTTCACTAAGGAAGAGTGCGTCCAGAGGGAGCTTCACTATGCCATAGTTGACGAGGTTGATTCAATTTTAATAGATGAGGCAAGAACTCCTCTGATAATTTCAGGCAGGGGTGTCAAATCAAGCGACCTTTATCAGAAATTTGCCCGCATAGCAACAAAGCTTAAAAAAGAGAAGGATAATTCCAACTTTCA
>JAMDEM010000057.1:7762-8590 GCA_023486985.1 Bacillota bacterium | reverse complement strand
TCCACATTGGGAGATACTTCCACCAGGTCCAGCTCTTTCTCTTCAGCCATCTTAAGAGCATCCCTGAGAGAAATTATGCCTATCTGGTTCCCTTCATGGTCTATTACTCTTACTTCCCGGGCACGGATTTCGGTGTTGATTCTTAATTCTTTCGTATAGGGTCACCTCCGCTTTTCTCTTTAAAATTGCCGTCTGGAAATTAAAAACGGCACAAAAGTGCCGCTCTTCAAAAATGACCATTCATCATTTAACCGTGCCGGCAGCATTTGCGCCGCAGGGTGAGAAGCAGCAGCTTCTTCTTGTTAATTCTTCCATAGTATAACAAAGGGATATTTAAAAGTCAATTACCATGAGCAGGTTAAGCAAATCAACCCGGAAAAATTAGCGAATTTTTTACATTTTGCTAATAAAGTTTTAATAAACTTCCTGTATAATATAAGCAGGAGAAAGCCAGTCTTCAAGGTTTTGCAGAAGTTATGCCACGCCGCATGCAGATAACAGCGGTTTAGACCCAAAGACGCGGGATGAAAAAGATTATCAAAGAATACAGCAGATTCTTATCCCAAAGCCGGAACACCGTACACAATTTTAAATATGCCCGTTATAATTTTATTAATCTCGATTGCAGCGCTATTAATGATTCTCGTAATATTTATAGTGAGGCGAAGCGGGCTCAGAAGTAAAGGTTAGTTATTAATGAGAGCATGAAATAGTTTGCACTTTATTTGTCATTGCGAGCCCGAAGGGCGCGGCAATCTACTTTTGGCTGAGATTGCTTAGTCGCCCAGTTGGACTCCTCGCATGACCTGTAAAGATAATAAATGCTTT
>JAMDEM010000057.1:0-7752 GCA_023486985.1 Bacillota bacterium | reverse complement strand
ACAAATCTTAAATAGTATTTATAATCAAAGATTTTTTCAAGTTCTTTCCTGCTTAAGCAGCTTGTAATCTCCTTATCGGAAGAGATGAGCTTTTTAAAATCTTTCTTCTTCTGCCATGCTTCCGTTGCATGTTTCTGAACAGTGTCGTATGCTTTTTCTCTTGTCATGCCCTTGTCTATAAGGCTCAGAAGAAGCCTTTGGGAAAAGATAAGCCCGCCGGTTATTCCAAGATTTTTTTTCATTCTTTCCGGATAAACAACCCAGTTTTGTATTAATTCGGTTAGCTTCCTTAACATGTAATCAATTAGGATACTGCTGTCCGGCAGGATGATTCTTTCAACTGAAGAGTGGCTTATGTCTCTTTCATGCCAGAGAGCGATATTTTCCATTCCCGCAAGCGCATTGGCTCGCACAACCCGTGCCAGCCCGCAGAGTCGCTCCGAAATAATCGGGTTTCTCTTATGGGGCATGGCGGAGGAGCCTTTCTGCCCCTTTTTAAAACCTTCTTCAACTTCCATCACTTCTGTTCGCTGGAGGTGGCGGATTTCAAGTGCGATTTTTTCAACCGTCCCCGCCAGGATGGCAAGTTCTGAAAGATAGCCCGCATGCCTGTCCCTCTGGATTATCTGGCTGGAGATTTTTTCGGGTTTTAAATCAAGCTTTATGCATAATTCATCTTCAATCGAGGGGGGCACGGTTGCATAAGTGCCCACCGCGCCGGAAACTTTTCCCGCGCTTATTTCTTCTCGGACACTTATCATTCTTGTTAAATGTCTTTCCAGTTCGGAGACCCAGATAAGAAGTTTTAATCCAAAAGTTGTGGGCTCGGCATGCATTCCGTGAGTTCTGCCGGCGGTGAGGGTGTAACGGTATTTGAGGGCTTCTGCCTTAATGACTGCGGCAAGTTCTTCAATATCCTGAATTATCAGGCGGCAGGAATCTTTTAAAAGGAGGCTTAAGGCTGTGTCTTCAATGTCATAAGAAGTAACTCCGTAGTGCAGGTATTTTGCGTCTTTGCCCAGGTTTTTTCCCACGGATTGGAGGAAAGCCACCAGGTCATGGCCAGTGGTTTCCTCAAGTTTTTCAATTTCTTTTACGTTAAAAGAAGCTTTTTCCAGTATGTTTCTTGCGGATTTTTCGGGGATAATTCCATGAGAAGCCCATAACTGGCAAAGAACTATCTCTATCCGGAGCCATTTCCGGAACTTATTATCCGGCTCCCATATTTTTCTCATTGCAGGATAAGAATAACGCTGTATCACGCGCCGCCTCCTGCTTTTTTTTAGTTCAGGGCTTCCCGCCCGAATTCTTCAAGCCGGGAAGCTGCATACTCTGACATTTCCCTTGAAAGCTCAAGAAGGTCGCTTGCTTTTTCTGCCAAAGGCAGTCCGTTTCGTATATGTTCTTTATCTTCGTCCTCTATATATTTTTTTAATTCCAGCAGTGCAAGCCGGTAAGTTGTTATAGATTCCCTCGAAGAGGCAAGAACCTGGTCCAGAACCTTCTTTACTTCAGGGGGAGTTTCTTTCAGGTCCGGCGCTGAATATTCTTCTTCAATAGCGGTTTCCATCTTATCAATTATTCTTTCCATATTTTCAATAACAACTTGATAAAGAGGAGCGGTTATTTCGTCATTAAGCATTTCCTCGCTGGCTCTTACCAATTGCATAAAATGAGAGCCGTATTTTTTCTCACCCGTTAAAAGAAAATTGCATTGATCGCAGTATTCAGTTTCAGGAAGATATTCTCTGGAGCATTTAAGGCAGATCAAAGCTTTCGCCTCCAATCAATTGTGTTTGAAAAGATTTCTCCGGTGCAGGTAAATTTTCCTGTAGAAATGGAAAAGGAGGAAAACCTGTTTCCTCCTGCCTTTGTATTTGTTTATTTGATTATTATTTGAACCCAAAAATGTGTTTTGCCGCATTGCCCAGGAATCTTACGGGCGCTGTGACTGTATTGACTGCAACTTTAGCCCCGGTTTTCACAGCAGTGTAGGTATTGCCTACATTTTCCTTCAGGTTGTTCCATGCCTGATTGACAACTTCTTTTCCCAGTCCATGCTGGCCCGCAGCGTAATCTTCTTTTGATTTCTTCCTGTCGGCATTAACCTGTGTATGGCGCTGCTGAATTTCGCTGATGCCCTGCTTTATATTTTTTACTATAGGAGCAACAGTTTCGCCCGCAGCCTGAACAAGCGCTTTTCCTGTGTTTTTCAGGGCAATGACGGGAGCTTTAACAGCTATATCATAGACTGCTTTTCCGCCTGTGACTATAACCGTCTTTGCATTACCGAGATTTTCTTTAAGGTTGTTCCATGCCTGGTTAAGAATTTCTTTTCCAAGACCGTGTTCGCCAAGAGCATACTCGGTCTTTGATTTTTGCCTGTCGGCGTTAATTGCTTTATCTCTCTGCTGTATTTCGCTGATTCCCTGTTTTATATCCGTTTTAAGCGGGGCAAAAGGATCAAGATAGTTTGGATCTCTTTCAAGAAGAGGCTTTGGAGCTTCCGGCTGCTGAATTGTTACCTGTCCCGGAGGCACATTCGGAATGGGCTGAGGTAAAGGCATAGGCACTGGAGGCACATTCGGAATTGGCTGAGGAAGAGGCATAGGAACTGGAACATAAGGAGGATAGCCGCCCGGGACTCCGCCGGGTATTCCAGGGACACCGCCCGGAACTCCACCCGGGATTCCTCCAAATTGAGAAGGATCAAATCCCGGAACAGGAGGCAGGCTGGCAAAATTCTGCCCTTGCGAAAGAGCCTGCTGTTCTTTGGCGAGAAGATCCTGAAGCTGCTGGGAAAGCGCGGCAAGCATCGGAGCTATCGAAGAAATATCCTGAGCGGTCCCGATTGCCTGCTGGGTCTGGTCAATCTGCTGCTGCATATTTTGAATATCCTGGGTAAACGGCTGAAGGGGCGTGCCCTGCAAGGCAGCCGGGTTCATTCCGGGAACAAAGCCCTGGTTTAAGCCAAAAGACTGGAGCTGCTGAGGAGTATAAACTCCGGTAGACTGCGCTCCTGCTCCCTGTTCATATATATCTCTTACTTCTTTTGGAAGCGCAGAGAGGTCCACGGGTTGAGCGCCAACTCCCGGAGTTGTCTGGGTTATGTCCTTAAAATTATATCCCGTTGCCGCAATCTGCTGAATTACGCTGGGATCTACATTGCCGAAATTATTCATACAAAACCCTCCCTGAAATCTTTCTTGATTATATTATCACAGCAAATTTTGAAAAAGTAAAGACCGGCCAAATTTTACCGCGAGATTGTTTGATGTTTTGAATTTTGATGAGAGGGGTATAAAGGAAATGAACAAATTTTTTGGGAGGTGTCTTTTATGGTTGCAAGAAAGGAAGTAAAACCTCTGAAGTACCAGAAGCTTGACGGTCTTTCAGAGAAGCAGTTAAGCGAGCATCACGGTGTTCTTTACACCGGCTATGTAAAGAAGTGGAATGAGATACAGGAGAAGCTGGAAACTGTTGATAAATCAACACCTAACGCCACTTACAGCGATCTCAGGGAGCTGAAGCTGGAGGAAACTTTTGCCGGAAACGCCATTATCCTGCATGAGATGTATTTTGCAAATCTGGGCGGAAACGGCACTCCATCCGGTACCATTCTTGAGTGGATAAAGGAGGATTTCGGCTCCTTTGAAAAATGGGCGGAGGAGTTTAAGGCAATGGGGATCTGCTCAAGAGGCTGGGTGGTGCTTGGCATGGATGTTCAGTCAAGCCGGCTGCATAATTATCTCTGCGATGTCCACAATCAGGGTGGAATGTGGGGGACTGCGCCCTTTTTAATTCTCGATGTCTATGAACATGCATATTTCATAGACTATGCCACTGGAAGAAAGAGCTATATAGAGGCGTTCATGAAGAATATCAACTGGGATAGCGTGAATAACATGATAAAGCAATGGCATATGGACGAGATGAGAAAAGCGATGATGGTAAAGAGATAGAACTTTTTAAATATCTCAAAGATTAAAATGTTATCCTTTCTTGCAGGATAACATTTTTTTCTGTCCAAATTTGCAACTTGGAGGGCTTAAATGTTTTCAGTTTTTATTGATTTTACCGTTCAGGAAGGCAAAGAATCTCTTTTTGAGAAAAGAGAAAAAAAACTTCTGGAGATTTTAAAAAAGAAAAAAGGTTTTATTTCATACTTTCTTTTTAAAGATTCCGAAGGAAACGGCAGATACCGGGGAATTCAGTTATGGGAAGATGAGGAATCCAGCAGGGCTTCCCGCGAGGATGAGGAATTCAAGGAGCTTATTAGAAGCACTCCTGTTTTAAAATCGGCACCGGGGCACCGTTACGGTATGGCTGTTGAGCTTGAATAATTTGAAATAAATTAACAGGGAGTAATATTATTATGGCAAAAGCAAAGAATGCAGTAAAAACAATAGCAGCAGCCATTCTGGTTTTCGTTCTCATGGCAAGCTGGGTTTTAATTTCGGGGTGCGGCAAAAAGCCTGCCAGTGAAAATTCCCAGAGCCAGCCGGCGGCTGGCGCAGGTCAGACATCATCAGCAACCCCGGGTGGAATTTCCCAGGCCGGGCTTGATTTTGGAGCTGCATACAGGTCATGCGAGTCGAATCTTAAAAATGTATCTACTGCCCTTGAGATGTATGCCACGGATAATCAGGGGCATTATCCTGCTTCACTCAGCCAGATTGTTCCAGCTTATCTAAGAAGCATTCCCGCCTGCCCGGCGGCAGGGAAGGATACTTACAGCAGTTCGTACACGTCGTCACAGAATCCTGATGCCTATACATTTTATTGTTCGGGCGACAATCATAAGGAAGTAAATGCCGGTGAGAATTATCCCCAGTACAGTTCATCCCAGGGATTGATACAAAAACAGGGAGGGAAGTAAAAACAGGAGGGGTTTTTATGAAAAAGAGACAGGCAGGGGCAGTATCAACAGCAGTAATTGTTCTTATCGTTCTTCTTATAGCAAGCTGGGCGTTTATCGGGGCATTCCTTTTTCTAAAAAAAGCTCAAAGCGAAGAAGGTCCCAAAAAATTTGTTGCCGCTTACATGGATGCCCTGAAAAACAAGGATTTTAACAAAGTCTTTGAGATTCTTGACTTCAACCTGGATAAAAACATTCTGGATAAAATTAAGGAATTACTTGCTAATGAAGAGTATCTTGCCTGGAGGATCAACAGTTATAAAATTACTGATGTAAAAGTGGACGGCGGATTTGCCAAAGTTTCGGTTGAAGAAACAGATTACAAAGAGTTTAAAGGTCCGGCAAAAGAAGCGGAGAAATTCATAAAGCCCGGCGAGAATATTGTAAAAGAGACTTTTTATCTTGTTAAAGATGACGGCAAGTGGGCTATCGACCCCTGCAGGTCATGGATAAATTTCAAAACTTTTCCCTTGAAAGCTGAAGATTTTCAAAACATCAAAGGGAGTGAAGAAGAAGAAGCACAGAAAAAAATGGGTGCATGGATAAATACAATAGGCTTTGGTCAGTTTTTTACTGTGGTTGCGTCTCCCAGCGTTGCACCGGTAGTGGCTATCGGAGCTGCAATAGCTATTCCCAATTTCATAAAGGCAAGAGGACAGGCACAGTTTGTTGCCTGCGAGTCAAATATGAAGAATATTGGAACAGCCCTTGAGATGTATGCCACAGATAATTTTGGACGTTATCCCACTTCACTAAGCCAGCTTACACCAAATTACTTAAAAAGCATTCCCACCTGCCCGGAGGCAGCCAGAGATACTTACAGCAGTTCGTATAGATCATCCGTGAATCCTGATGCATATACTTTCTGCTGTTCCGGCAGTAATCATACCAGGGAGGGCGTCGGTGAAAATTATCCCCAGTATAATTCCGTACAGGGATTGATTACGGGGAAGCAGTAATCAATTTTCGAAGGCAGGCAGTGCTCCTGTAAATTAAAGGAGGTTTTTTCATGAAAGTGAAGCAAAAATTCGGGAACCCCCGGGCTGTAGTTTTTCTTGTAGTTCTGTTTACCGCTATTTTTCTATTTACAGCCGGCGTTATTTGTGCCAAGACCAAAGTAAAAGCTGACGGCAGTGAAGGTCCAAGAAAATTAATTACAGGGTACATGAATGCCTTACGGGATAAGGATTTTGACAAAGTTTTTAAAGTTCTTGGATTCAATGTGGACGAGAAAATTCTTGATAAACTTAAGGAATGGCTTTCCAATGAAGATTATTTTGTCTGGCGGATAAGTGGCTTTAAAATTACCGGCGTAAAAGTTGACGGCGGTTTTGCAAAAGTATATGTTGTTGAAACTGATTACAAGGAATTTAAGGGAAAAACCAAAGAATTAGGAAAAATAATACCGGCGGGCGTAAACAGTATAAGTGAAGTGTTTTATCTTTTTAAAGATGAAGGAAAGTGGAAAATAGACCCTTGTAATTCCGGGATAGATTTGAGAGCCTTTCCATTGACAGCAGAAAAGCTGCAGGATATGGATAAAATCTTAAAGGAAGAAGATATAAAAAAATGGGTAGGTACAATAAGCTTCGGGCAGATTTTTACTATTTTGGGAGATCGTAATTCGGCACCTCTGGCATCCCTGTTGGTATCAAGTTTTTTACGGGCACAGGCGGAAAGCAGATTGGTAGCCTGCGAATCAAACCTGTGGAATATGGGAACAGCTTTGGAAATGTATGCCACGGATAATAATGGACATTACCCAATTTCATTAAGCCAGCTCACTCCAGATTACTTAAGAAGCATTCCCACCTGTCCTGCAGCCGGAAAAGATACTTACAGCATTTCCTACACCTCTTCACAAAATCCCGATGCCTTCACTTTTTACTGCTCGGGCAACAACCATCAGGAAGTGGATGCCGGTGAAAATTATCCTATCTACACTTCAGCAGGAGGGTTGCTTTCAAAGAAGCTGGGACCTGAATCTGCTTTCCGTCATTGCGAGTCGAACCTAAAGAATATTGCTACAGCACTTGAGATGTATTCTACAGATAATGAAGGTCATTATCCCGCTTCTTTGAAACAACTGGTTCCTAACTATATACAAAAAATCCCCGCCTGCCCTGCAGCAGGAAAAGATACTTACAGCATTTCCTATAAATCCTCCGTGAACCCGGACGCATTCACTGTATATTGTTCAGGGAACAACCATAAGGAAGTAAATGCCGGAGAAAATTGTCCCATGTATACTTCAGAAGGCGGGTTGTCACCCGGGAGCAAAGAGGATGGAAATATAAAGAAAGACAATGGAAGCAGCGGAAAGGGTTGAGGGGTGCAGTAAAACAGGCTCGTGGAGCCTGCAGGTAATAATTAAAAATAGATATCCCGCTTGATAATAGCGGTAAAGAATACAAAAAATCTTGAAAAATCGGGTGCCCGATAAGGGATAAAAGGGAAGCCGGTTAAAATCCGGCGCGGTTCCCGCCACTGTAAGCAGGGAGCAAATCCGCATTCTGCCATTCCTTAAAGCAAATATGCCCGTTCATGGGAACGGGCACTACAAGAAGGGGGGGAGGCGCGGAGGGTCACTGATCTGCAAGCCAGGAAACCTGCCTGAATTTTCAAAAGCCGGTCAGTCTTCGGAGAAAGGGCTGAGGCTCATATCCTCAGCAAAGAAGGCTGGGGATTTTTGTTTTAGAAAGGGAAGAAAATGAAAACAATTCTAAAGATTTTTCTGTTAATTGCTGTTCTCTGCCTTGCCGCATTACCTGCAGAAACAAAAGAAAATATTTTTCCGCTGGCAATAAATGACGGATTAGGAAGAAAAGTTATAA
>JAMDEM010000132.1 GCA_023486985.1 Bacillota bacterium | reverse complement strand
AAAGAACTTAACGGCAGGGGAGTGGTTTACTGTGCAACCTGCGATGCCCCGCTTTTCAAAGGGAAAGATGTAGCCGTTGTGGGCGGAGGAAATGCAGCCTTTGAAACAGCCTTACAGCTTACCTCTTATGCAGCAAAAATTTATATTCTTATCCGCGGTTCGCAATTCAAAGGAGACCCTGTGATACAAGAAAAAGTTCTTTCCAGCTCCAAAGTTACTTCCTTAACCGATACTCAGGTGGAAGAAATAAAGGGGCAGGAATATGTAGCCGGTCTTGTTTACGGGAATCTAAAAAACGGTGAAAAAAAGGAAATTGCCGTGGAAGGAATTTTTGTTGAGATAGGGTCTGTTCCCAACTCGGATATGGTAAAAGGGCTTTGTGAAACAAACGGACAGGGCGAAGTGATTATTGACCATAAAACTGCCCGGACTTCAGTTGAAGGAATCTGGGCGGCAGGAGATGTTACTGACCAGTTATATAAGCAGAATAATATTTCAATGGGATATGCGGTAACTGCGTTGGAAGATGTATATCTCTGGCTTCAAAATTGGAAAGAAGAAACAGGTGTGATAAAGCAAAGCAAGCTTTGCCACTACGAAAACATGTAGTGGGAGAGCTTGCTCTCCTTAGCGCAATAAGCAAAGAATCAAGGCGGTGATAATATGAGAAAGAAGATAACAATTGCCGGAGCAGGAAGGGTTGGAAGCACTGCTGTACAGCTATGCGCTTATAAAGAACTTGGCGATATTGTTCTTTTCAACCGTACGGCTGAAACAGCCAGAGGAATTGCTCTTGATTTAAGCGAAAGCGCCCCGATTCTTGGCTTTGATGTAAAAATTACAGGGACAAACGACTTTGAAGAAACAAAAAACAGTGATGTTATAGTAATTACCGCAGGTTCCCAGAGAAAAGAGGGAATGTCGAGGGAAGAATTACTCTGCCGCAACGCTGACATAGTTGAGTCAATAGCGGGAAAACTTGCCGCTCAATCTCCGGATGCCGTGTTGATAGTTGTCACAAATCCCCTCGATGTGATGGTTCATGTAGGCTGTAAATATTCAGGCTTCAAAAAATCGAAGGTTATCGGAATGGCTGGTATCCTTGACACATCCCGCTTCAGAAGCTTTATCTCCGGCGAACTGAACGTCAGCGTTGAGGATGTTTCAGCCATTGTTTTAGGAGGGCACAGCGATGTCATGGTTCCTCTTCCGGAACACTCAACCGTGAACGGCATCCCCATAACCGAACTCCTTTCAAAAGAAAAAATAAAACAGATTATTGAAAGGACAAAGAAAGGGGGAGCGGAAATAGTTGCCTTGATGAAGGATTCCAGCGCTTTTTATGCACCGGGGACCGGTATCACCCAGATTGTTGAGGCTGTTGTGAAGGACAAGAAGAGAGTTTTACCATGTGCCGCTTATTTAAACGGTCAATTCGGATTAAAAGGCATTTTTATGGGAGTGCCAGCCAAAATTGGCGCTCATGGGGTGGAGGAAATACTTGAATTTGAATTAAATAATGAAGAAAAGAAAGCTTTTTATGAATCTGCTGAATCGGTAAGAAAGCTTGTTGAAAAATTGAATGTAGAATGTCCTGTTAAAATTTAAATAGGGGGTAAATATAATGAAAGCAGAAGAAGTAAAAGTGGGACTTGCCGGAGTAACAGTTGCATCATCAAAAATAAGTGATGTCCGGGGAGAAGAAGGAAAACTTATTTATCGCGGTTATTCCATTGAAGATCTTGCCGAGAACTCAAACTTTGAAGAAACAGCCTATCTTTTACTTTACTGGAGATTGCCCTCGGAGAAAGAATTAAAGGAATTCAAGAAAAAACTTGTGTCCTTCAGGAGGCTTTCTCCTAATGTAATAAAGGGTATGAAACTTTTCTGTAAAGGCACTACACCTATGGAAGCCTTGCGCACCACAGTTTCATCCATTTCCTGCGGAATTCCTGACGCAAGAAAACTTTCAAAAGAAGAAACTCTTAATCTTGGAATAAGCCTTATTGCCAAGTTTCCTGTTATTATTGCAAATTACTACAGGCTTAAGCATGGAAAAAGCCTGGTAAAGCCTAACCCTGCCCTGGGTTATGCAGAAAATTTTCTCTGGATGCTCTGGGGGAAAAAGCCCACAGCAATTCAGACGAAATCAATGGATATGGACTTTGTCCTGCATGGCGACCACTCATTTAATGCTTCAACTTTCGCTGCGCGGATCGCGGCAAGTACGATGAGCGATATCTTTTCGGCTCTCCTAGCCGGTATCTGCACCTTAAGGGGACCCCTGCACGGAGGCGCCGCCCAGGAAGTATTTGAAATGCTGAAAAAAATTAAAAAGCCTGAAGCTGCTGAAAAATATGTGCTTGAACGGCTTGCAAAACATGAAAAAGTGATGGGATTCGGCCACAGGGTTTACAAAACATATGATCCAAGGGCGCGTGTTTTAAAGAAAATGGCTGAAAAACTGTGCACTGATGAGAAGGATAAGAAATTTTTCAGAATTGCCTTAAAAGTAGAAGAGATAATGATAAGGGAAAAGAATTTGTATCCTAATGTTGATTTTTACAGCGCCGTTGTTTATCATTCTCTTAAAATGCCTCTTGAGATTGATACTCCGATCTTTGCAATTGGAAGATGCCCGGGGTATATTGCCCATATTATTGAGCAATATGATGATAACAAACTAATCCGTCCTCTGGCTGAATATACGGGAGAAGTTGATTTAAAGTATGTGCCTGTACATTTGAGGTAAAAAAGCGGGTTTGATGAATCCCCCGACCCGTTTACTATGGTAGGGAGCTGGATTTATAAGCAAGCTTGTTTTGCCGCTTGAGTTGCCTAAGAGGGTTGGGATTTGTCATTCTGAACGACGGGTACCCGCCTGAAAGGTGGGTGAGAATCTTAATCCGAGATCCTTCGCTATGCTCAGGATGACTGCGGGGTATTCCGATGGCAAAATAAAGCCCGAAAGGAATAATATGACAGTAAAAGTAACGCTAATTCCCGGTGACGGTATCGGTGAAGAAGTTTCCGCTGCAATGAGGCTCTGTGTTGAAGCGGCTCTTAATGCAACATCAGGCAATACAATTGAATGGGATGTTCAGCCAGCCGGCGCTGAGGTGATTGAGAAAGAGGGCACCCCGATACCGGAAAGAGTGCTGGATTCAATCAAAAAAAACAGGGTTGCAATCAAAGGGCCCCTGACAACTCCAATTGGCACAGGCTTTAGAAGCGTTAATGTTGCCATAAGGCAGGCGCTCGACCTTTATGCCAACTTAAGGCCCGCTAAATACTATGAAGGCGTGAGGACTCCAGTTAAAGATGTTGATATTGTCGTTGTAAGGGAAAACACTGAGGATTTATACGCCGGAATAGAGTTTGAAGAGGGGAAACCTGAAACAGTTGATTTAATAAAAGAACTGTCTGTAAAAAGCGGCAAATCGATAAGAACTGACAGCGGAATAAGCATTAAGCCTATTTCAGTTACCGGAACGGAACGGATTATCAGGTTTGCTTTTGAATATGCCGGAAAGAACGGCCGCAAAAAAGTTACTGCAGTTCATAAAGCCAATATAATGAAGTTTACCGACGGACTTTTTCTTGAAACCGCCAGAAAAATTGCTGAGTCATACCGGGATATTAAGTTTGAAGATGTTATTGTTGACAATATGTGCATGCAGTTGGTGCAGAAGCCTGAACTTTATGAAATTCTTGTATGCCCCAACCTGTACGGCGACATTATTTCAGATTTATGTTCCGGACTTGTGGGTGGGCTGGGAATGACACCCAGCGGAAACTTTGGAGCCTATTCTGCAGTCTTTGAGGCTGTCCACGGCAGCGCGCCGAAGTATAAGGGTTTAAACAAAGTAAATCCAACGGCAATGATATTATCCGGCGTAATGATGCTTAAACATCTTGGCGAAGAAGAAGCGTCAAAGAAACTTGAGTCGGCTGTTGCAAAAGTTATCAGGGAAGGTAAAAGCATTACATATGACTTAAAAGAAGACAGAAACGCCCCAACAGCCGTTGGAACCAGAGAAATGGCGGAAGCAATAGCAAAAGAAGTACTATCTGACTAATTTTTTTGTTATTTCAGCCACCCGCTTGCCCTGGGTACGGGCAATTGCCAGCTCATTTTCGCTGACCCGCCTGCTTCCGTCCCCTCCTGCAAGAGTTGATGCTCCATAGGGGCTTCCCCCGGTAATTTCACTCATGTTCATAAGTCTTTGCTCCGTATAAGGCACGCCGGCAATTATCATGCCGTGATGAATAAGGTTGGTATAGAAGCTCATAATTGTAGTTTCCTGTCCTCCATGTTGTGTTCCGGTGGAGGTGAATACACTTCCCACTTTGCCGACCAGCGTTCCCTTAAGCCATAGCTGTCCGGTTGCGTCTAAAAATGCCCTCATAGAAGCCGTCATATTACCGAAGCGAGTCGGCGTGCCGAAAATAACTGCATCGGCTTCAGCCAGGTTGTCAACCGTTGCAATTGGAATGTGGGCGAACATCTTCTTTGTTTCAGTGGCGCCCATTTTAGCCAGAATTTCATCAGAAAGAATCTCCCGCACCTGGAGAATTTTTACTTCAGCGCCGTCAACTTCTTTGGCGCCTTCAGCGATAGCCTCAGCCAGGCGAAAAACATGCCCGTACATACTGTGAAAGATAATAGTGATTTTCATTATGTTGCCTCCTTAATTTAAACATTTTGCATAATTTTGTTCTTTAACAGCAAAGATGCAAAGTTTAAGCCAAATTCATAGCATTTCTCAAGTTCCGCCTCATCAGGCGCATATTGAACAGCCAGTGAGGGCTGGAGGATTTCAATTCCCATATCTTTAAGGAAGTTCTCGATATTTCTAACTGCTCCTCCTCCCCAGCCGTGGGATCCAAAAACTGAAGCCACCCTGTTTTTGGGTTTCATACACCTCAGGAAGGTTAAAAAGCCGGCAATGGTTGGAAGCATATCGTTGTCGTGAGTTGATGAACCCAAAATATATCCCTTAGCATCCAGCATTTCTTTAATAATTTCGGTGCGAACGGTTTTAGTGACGTCATAAAGCTGCACCCTTATGCCGGCATCAATTAATCCTTCCACTATCTTACCTGCCATTTTCCCGGTTGATCCCCACATTGTTTCAAATACTACAATGACTTTGTTTTCTGATTCATTTTTTGTCCACGACATATACCTTTCTATTATTCTGCCGGGGCTTTTACGCCAGATAATGCCGTGAGCAGGAGCAATTATTTTTGGGGAAATATTTAATTTCGTTATTTCATCAATCTTTTTGAAAACAATGGAACTGAAGGGCCAGATTATATTTGCGTAATATTTTTTTGCCTCATCCATCAGCACGCCCTCGTCAACTTCATCATCGAACCGTTCAGAAGTTGCAAGATGCTGGCCAAAGCCGTCATTGGAGAGAAGCAGTTCATCCTCAATCAGGTAGCTGAACATGCTGTCGGGCCAGTGAATCATCGGCGCTTCAATGAAAGTTAAAGTTTTTTTCCCTAATGATAATTTATCCCCTGTTTTTACAACATGGAAATCCCAGTTGCCGTAATAATGCTTGTACAAGCCTTCCTTGCCTTTGGCAGTGCAGAAAACTTTTGCCTTCGGGCAAAGATTCAGTATTTTAGCGAGCGAACCGGAATGGTCCATTTCAACATGGTTTGCAATAATGTAATCTATTTTTTCCGGAGGGACAATATGCCTGATTCGTTCAATCATTTCATCGGCGAAAGGAGTATACACAGTATCCACCAGCGCAACTTTTTCATCTGTAATCAAATAAGAGTTATAAGTTGTTCCTCTGTTGGAAATAAAAGTTTCACCATGAAACTTTCTGATATTCCAGTCAACTGCACCGACCCAATAAACATCCGGAACTACTTCAGTCTTTTTCATCTTGCTGCTCCTCACGCTTCAAATTCTTTTTTATATACCCTGTAATCATTTGAACCATATAGAACAAGGTAAATTTCTTTTATAACTCCACTTTTGAAATTTTTTACCGCATCTTTTACAATTTTTGCTGATAATTCTATAGGAACCGAGTAAACACCTGTGCTTATTGCTGGAAATGCAATTGACCTGCAGTTATTTTCTTCGGCAAGCTTCAGGCTGTTTTTATAGCATTCAGCCAGAAGGTTAATATCAGCATGACCATAAACAGGACCCACCGTGTGGATAACATACTTTGCTTTTAAATTATATCCCTTTGTTATAACCGCCTTTCCTGTGGGCAAGCCTTCAGGATGGCTGGTTCTTCTTATCCGGCGGCATTCTTCAAGCAGTTCTCTTCCGGCGGCTCTATGGATTGCACCGTCCACTCCTCCACCGCCAAGAAGGGAAGAATTGGCGGCATTTACGATAGCATCAACTTCAAACTTCGTAATATCGCCCTGGATAATTTTTATTTCCATCGTTTCTCCTAACATTTTTGTCATAGTGAGTGCGCTATCCCTCCCCTTAAATTAAGGGGAGGTTAGGTGGGGTTATTTTGCGATTGAGGACTCCGCAGTTTTTCTGCGGGGTAGTTTACAATTTATATACCCATAAATTCCAATAACGAAATACTTTTCTGTTTTTTATTCTCACTCAATATAAAAAAAAGTTGTGGCAGCCGTTGGTCAGCAAAATAAGGTGTGAAAGAGCTTGCTACCATAAAAAAGGCAAAGCTTGCTTTGCCACTACTACAACAAGTGGGGAGTATAAGTAAATTCCGGCTTTAAAGCCTGCTGAGTTTTTAAAACTGATTCAGAGTTACAAGGAATAATGGATTTGGCTGAGGCGGGAGGATTCGAACCTCCGAATGGCGGCTCCAAAGGCCGCTGCCTTACCGCTTGGCTACGCCTCAATTTCCAGCACTTAAATTATATTTAAATCCATGAAAGCTGTCAAATGCAAATTCAAGTCTTTATAATAAAATCAGGTCAAGAAAGCAAGGTATGTCATTGTTGTTATGGAAAAACTGTAAAAGTAAATTATTGGCGGGAGCCGCAGTTGGTTTTTGAGAGCAAAAACTCGATCTTGCGCTTCAGTGTCATGGGTTCGAAAGGCTTTGTAACATAGTCGTCAGCACCCAGACTTAAAGCTTTATCCCGGTCGGCAGAATCAGCCTTGGCGGTCAGCATTATTATGGGAGTGTGCTTGTGCCTGCTGGGATTAGATTTTATTTGCTCCAGAATTTTAAAGCCGTCAATGCCGGGCATCATAATATCAAGAAGCACCAGGTCCGGCTTTTCAGCTTCAAACTTCTTCAGCCCCTCCGAACCTTCTATGGCGATTACAGGGTCAAAATCAAATGCCTTGAGAGTCAGCTCCATCATTGTGACAAAATCCTGGTCATCATCTATAGCTAAAATCTTTCTTCCCATGTCTGCTCCTACCTTACCGGCTTAACTTTTGTTCTGGCGTAAGCCGCGCCTATCATTTCTTTGCTGAACCTTTTTAATACATCTAGCCCGAACTTTTTTGAATCCCGAATCATAATCTCTTTAAGCCCGCAAGCCGGAACAGGAACTTTATCCGATATTATATTTATTCCTGCATGAATCAAGGTTGAAACAGGGCTTACTGTTGCTATAGATACTGTAAGCTTAAGCCTTTTCCCTTTTTTTACAATGTAAAGGTCGTCACCATCTCTTTGAATATCTAAATTTTTCCTGTATTCTTTGATTAGCTCTTCTATTATACATATAAAAAGCCTCTGCTTCAAGATGCACTTTTCAAGGTCATGGTCGAAAAATTCTGCTATAAAGTGAAGCATCTCAGGGCTGTAAATACTGCTGTGTGTGCTTAAGTCTTCAAGGTCCACCATAAAAGCAGGATTTACATCACACCCTCCGGTAAATGCCACAGCAGCATCACCTGTGATGCCGGTATTTTCAAATATCCAGTGAGAGGACAACTGGCTTCCGTCATAATTAATTTTTTTATTGATAAATTTAGTCTGCAAAAATTACTTTTCCTTCCAGAAAATCTTCAGCTCCGCTTTCAATTATAGCACGTTTAAGCCTCACACACGACTCGCATTTGCCGCACATGAGATTCATTCCTTCATAGCATGACCAGATTTCTTCGAAAGGAACTTTGAGTTCAATTGCTTTATTAATGATTTCCTTCTTGTCAATCCGTGCTGTAAAGCATAACAGCTTTACTTTTTTCAATGTAGAAAATAATAGTGACCGGTTAACAGCTTCAATAAATTCGTTTGAATTGTCAGGAAATGTTTCGCCTTCTTCTTTATTAAAACCAGTTACAATAAAGGAGCAGTTTAACTCCTCGGCAAAAGCTGCGGCTATATTTACAAATATTCCGTTCCTGTTTGGAACCCATACTTTTTCGGCTGTTTTTCCTGCATCAAAAGTTTTGTCATAAAGATTTGTAATTTTTAATTCCGGCAGATTTATGTCTTTATTAACAATAGCTGTTCCCGTAATCTCTGCCAGCCAGGGAAGCTCAATCCTCTTTAAATCAAGATTAAGCTTTTTGCAGACTCTTACCGCTCTTTCATACTCTCTTTCAGCCGCTCTTTGCCCGTAATCAAAAAAAAGCGCCATTTTTACAACAGTTTTATTCATTTCCGTGAAAAGATTAACCATTGAA
>JAMDEM010000174.1 GCA_023486985.1 Bacillota bacterium | reverse complement strand
GGCGGTCCGAGATGTATTTTTAAGGACTCGCCCCTTTTCAATATAGAAGGTGCAATTTTAATGAAATGTCCTCATTGCTATCATCTTGAAAGCAAGGTCCTTGATTCAAGGATTACAGAAGAAGGCGCCTCTATTAGAAGGCGGCGGATGTGCCTGAAATGCGAGAGGCGCTTTACTACTTATGAGAGGGTTGATGAGACGCCTCTCATGGTTGTTAAAAAAGATAAGAGGAGAGAGCCTTTTGACCGGCAGAAAGTTCTGGCGGGAATTTTAAAAGCCTGCGAAAAGCGCCCCGTCAGCCTCCACCAGGCGGAAAGCGTTGCCGATGATGTGGAAAAGGAATTGAGAAACAGGGGAAATAATGAGATTCCGGCAAAAATGATAGGCAGTATCCTGATGGAGCATTTGAAGCGGCTTGATCCTGTGGCGTACGTAAGATTTGCCTCGGTTTACAAGGAATTCAAGGATGTAGGGAAATTTCTTGAAGAACTAAAAATTTTAGAGATAGACGAAAACAGTATATCTGAGGTAATGACAATGACAGAAGCTGAAGACAAAGCTAAATCCGAAGACCTGCAGGAAGCCGGGGAAGAGGCAAAAGAGAAAAAGAAAAAGAAGGAAGAAGTTGAATCCGGTCCTGACATTATGCAGTCTGATTTCTTTCCCAATCCGTAAGAGATGAAATCTTTCTTTGCCGACCTTCACATACACATCGGGCGCACCACCGCCGGAAATGCTGTAAAGATAACAGCCTCAAGAGAGCTTACTTTTGCCAATATTATTAATGAGTGCCTCACACGAAAAGGAATAGACATTATTGCAGTTGTTGATTCCGCCTGTTATGGAGTTTTAAAAGACATCCGGAGCCTCATGGACAAGGGTGAACTGATGGAGCTTGAAGAAGGCGGCTTGCTTCACAGGGACAAAGTTACAGTCATCCTTGCCTCGGAAGTTGAAACCTGCGAACCTTCCGGAGGCTCATCCCATCAGATAGCTTTCTTTCCATTTTTAAAGCAGATAAGTGAATTCAGCCGCATAATGTCCCGGTACATTTCAAACATGGAGCTTTCTTCCCAGAGAGCAGGCTTATCCTGCTCTCAGCTTTTTGAAGTAGTTAAAGCAACGGGCGGCATACTTATTCCAGCTCATGCTTTTACCCCCCACAAGGGTTTGTATGGAAATGCCGCAAGAAGAATGGCTGATGTTTTTGCAGAAGCCGGTCTGGACATAACCGCGGTTGAATTGGGCTTAAGCGCCGACACCGATATTGCCGACCGGATTGACGAGCTGAATGAATCCAGCTTTCTTTCCAATTCCGATGCTCATTCTCTAGGAAAAATCGGAAGGGAATACAACATATTTGAACTTGAAAAGCCTACCTTCAGGGAAGTTGTTCTTGCCCTGCACAGGAGATCCAATCGCCGAATAATTGCAAATTTCGGTCTTGACCCAAGGCTTGGAAGATACCACCGCTCTTTTTGCACAGTCTGCAATTTCATAACTGAAAGCCATCCCCCTGTTCTAGCCTGTGAGAAGTGCGGTTCCGGCGGCGATAAATTTGTCCGGGGGGTTTTAGACAGGATTGTTCAGATTGAAGATTTTCCTGAACCCCGCCATCCTCCCCACCGTCCCCCTTATAATTATCAAATTCCCCTGGAATTTGTGCCCGGAGTGAATAACTCCATTCTTGACAGGCTCATAAGCGCTTTCGGAAGCGAGATGGCGGTACTTCACAGCGCATCAAAAGATGAGTTGAAGAAGGTTGTGGGCTGGGAGATTGCGGGCAAGATAATTCTTGCCAGGGAAGGAAAATTGTCCCTTTCAGCCGGGGGAGGCGGAAAATACGGTTCAGTGGTTGGAGCATTAAAACAGGATGAACAGCTGTCCCTGTTGTAAAAGGTTTTTCACTTTATCTGTTGAAAATATTTTATTATGGTTATACTTATTGAAAGGATGACTTTTTATGGCAATTGACAGGGCGGTAATTATAGTAATGGACAGCGTTGGCGCGGGCGAAATGCCTGATGCGGCGGATTACGGCGATACCGGAAGCGATACTCTCGGCAATATTGCAAAACATCTGGGAGGATTAAACCTTCCTCATATGAGAGAGCTGGGCTTGGGAAATATTCACCCCATTATGGGAGTTGAGCCTGTAGATAAGCCGGCATCCGGTTACGGAAAAATGGCTGAAACCTCAGCCGGTAAGGATACAACAACCGGGCATTGGGAAATGACAGGGATAATTACCAGAAAGGCTTTTCCCGTATATCCTCATGGATTCCCCCAGGAATTAATTGAAGACTATGAAAAAGCAATTGGCAGGAAAACGCTTGGCAACAAGCCGGCTTCAGGTACAGAGATAATAAAAGAACTTGGCGAAGAGCACATGAAGACAGGTTTTCCTATAGTTTATACTTCAGCCGACAGCGTCTTTCAGGTTGCCGCTCATGAAGAAATTATTTCTGTGCCGGAACTTTATAAAATCTGCCAGATAGCCAGGGATATGCTTACCGGCGACCATGCGGTGTCCAGGGTAATAGCAAGGCCCTTTATCGGAAAACCGGGAAGTTTTACCAGAACCGACCGGAGAAAGGATTTTTCACTGGAACCTACCGGCGTCACCCTGCTTGATAAGGCGAAAGCCGCAGGATACGAAGTATGGGGAGTTGGAAAAATCGAGGATATTTTCTGTGGAAGAGGTCTTACAGAATCGGTTCATATTCATAACAATCTTGACGGGATGGAAAAAACAATACAATTCATACAGAAAAAATCACGGGGCATAATCTTTACCAACCTCGTGGATTTTGACATGGTTTATGGCCACAGGAATGATGTAAGCGGTTATGGAAAAGCCCTGATGGAATTTGATGCCTTTTTACCGAGAATTTTAAATGCTTTAAATGTAAGTGATATTCTTATAATAACGGCTGACCATGGCTGCGATCCCACGACGCCAAGCACCGACCACTCAAGGGAGTATGTGCCCCTTCTGGTTTACGGCAAAACAATCAAGCCGGGAGTGAATCTGGGTTTGCGAAAAACTTTTGCCGATATTTCGGCAACAGTAAGTGAGATTCTGGAACTTGATAAGCCTGATGTTGGTGAAAGTTTTCTGCCGCAGATTTATGCCGCTGTTGTATGAAAGGAGATAATATGAGACCGTACGATATTATAATGAAAAAAAGGAATGGTGAAATTCTTTCCAGGGAAGAGATTTATCATGTTGTGCTTGAATATACCAAAGGAAGCATCCCCGATTATCAGATGAGCGCTTTTATGATGGCAGTTTATTTCAGCGGCATGAATGATGAAGAAACCACCAATCTCACCATGGCAATGGTTGAATCTGGTGAAACGGTGGATCTTTCGCCCATTCCCGGCGTCAAGGTTGATAAGCACAGTACCGGCGGTGTTGGAGATACAACCACGCTGATTCTTGCACCTTTAGTGGCGGCTGCCGGAGTCCCTGTGGCAAAGATGTCAGGACGGGGGCTGGGGCATACGGGCGGAACCCTTGACAAGCTTGAATCAATTCCGGGTCTTACAGTCAGCATTTCCCATGAGGAGTTTATTGAGCAGGTAAAAAGAATCGGGGTTGCTGTAATTGGACAGACTGCAAATCTTGCACCGGCTGACAAGAAAATGTATGCATTAAGAGATGTCACAGCTACAATTGATTCCATTCCTCTTATTGCAGGAAGCATAATGTCCAAGAAAATTGCTGCTGGCACTGATGCCATCCTTCTTGATGTTAAATCCGGGAGCGGCGCTTTCATGCCCACCATTGATATGGCAAGGGAACTTGCTTCAAGGATGGTTGGAATAGGAAAGGGTGTGGGAAGGCGCGTTGCCGCAATAATCACAGACATGGATCAACCGCTGGGAACCATGATAGGCAATGCACTTGAGGTAAGAGAGGCGGTTGAAATTCTTAAAGGGCTCCATCCCGGAAGCGCATTAAGAGAGGTTTCGGTAACTTTAGGCTCCCATCTTCTGGTTATGGGCAATGCGGCTAAAACTCTTCCTGAAGGCAGAAAAATTATTGAGAAAAAAATTACCGACGGGAGCGGAGCTTTAAAGTTCAAGGAAATGATAAAAGCTCAGAAGGGCGACCCGCACATAGTTGATGATGTAAAGCTTTTGCCTCAGGCAAAAATAAAAGTGGATGTTAAGGCGGGCTCGTCCGGCTATGTTTCAAACATTCAGGCTCAGCAAGTAGGTCTGGCTGCCATGGTTCTTGGCGCCGGCAGGCAGAAAAAAGAAGACACTATTGACATGGCAGTGGGATTAATCCTTAAGAAAAGAGTGGGCGAGACAGTTGAAAAAGGCGAGTCTTTTGCAGAAATTTATGCAAATGACGAGAGCAAGATTAAGGAATCAGAAAGACTTCTGGTTAAGTCGTTCAAATTTTCCAGTGAGCCGCCTGAGGTCCCGCCTCTCATTCTTGACACGATTTCAGACTAAATATTTCGGAAAATTAACAAATTAAGGAAAGCCTCATAAAATAAGGATTTTTCGGAAAACGGGGGTTTTATTTTTGTTTTATTTCTGGTATAATTTAAGAAAGCAGGAGAATTACGAGGGAAAGAGCTTGCTCAGGCGAAAAGGGTTTAGTCTTATTGAGCTCATGATTGCTGTTGCCATAATGGCAAGTGCTATTATTCTGGTGGTAAGCGTATTAGTTGCAGGCATGAAAGCCACCCAGAAAAGCGCTGACCTTACCACAGGAATAATAGTTGGGGAATTTGCTCTGCAGGGATATGTGCAGGGGATATTTGACAGAAACTTTGATACTCTTATAGGAAATATATCCGGGACTTACACACTTAACAATACAATTTATACATACCAGATTGATGTAACCGATATTGATATTGATAACAGTAAAGCTCCGCCGGTGGTGAAGATGAAGAATTTGTTGGTTACTGTAAGCTGGTGGGGAGGGGATTCAGGCGCTACCAGAACTGGAGATGAGGTTTCTTTTGGAATGTTAAAAACCAGCCTCTCCAGAATGGTTTACCGGAACTCCAGGTATTGAAGGTGAAACTTATGCATTCCCGCGGAAGAAAAAGCGGAACTTCTCTCATAGAGCTTCTTGTTGCCACCGGTATTTTCGGCTTGCTGGTTATTACCGTTTTTGCTATTTTTGATATCGGCTCCAGAAGCTATTATTCCGCGGAAACCAGGGGAGTTTTACAAGGAGATGTAAGAAGAGCCGAGTATTTTCTCAGCAATGAGTTAAGAGAGTCCACATTTAATTATTTTAACGATGTTTATTACTACCCAAGCGGGGGATTGCATTCAGGCAATCATGCCCTTGCTTTTAAAACCGCAGTTGACTATAATCGCGCCAGTCCCACTCGTTACAGGTTTGTTACCGATCCAGCCAGCGGCGCGCCGGTCTGGCAGGGATGGACAATTTATTATATCATAAGACCCCCCGGTGATACCTGTCCCGTAAGCCCTGATCAGGACTGGGATGATGTCTGTCCCCACAAGTGGCTTATAAAAAAAGTTGTAACCTTAAACAGTGTAAATACCGTTAGAGATTTGGAGACGTTTATCAATACCGACCTGACAACCGGTCAGGCAGGGGTTCTTGATGTATCAAAAATGGCTGATAATGTCTTGAGCTTCAATGTGTACCTTGACATAAGCAAAAGACCCTTCAGGGTTGACTTTGATGTGAAATGTTTTAAGGCTGCCCAGTTCAGTAAGAATGCTGTCACAACCGGTGGAGAGGATGCCAGTGGAAGGCTGACATCCAGTGATCCAAACCGTCAGGTAACAGGAGAGCAGCAGGCTCAAACGTATCAGGTTGATAACAAAGTAGTACCTCAAAATTAAAGGAGGGGTTAGAATGCACAGTCAAAAAGGAATTGTCTTAATAACCACGCTTATGGTTGTGTTCTTTCTTGTTATGCTTTCAACTGTGCTTGTGATTTCAAGTTCACAGAGTTTAACACTTACCAGTTATTTTCATGACAGGGAGCTGGCTTTGCATGCGGCACAGACAGGAGCTGATTACGCCAGACGCTGTATAGAAAGAAGCATATACTGGGATGGAGCTGATACCGGTGGCAATATAAGCTATGGCGGTGTAACTACCACTGAGCTGGTTGACGGTAAGAAAGTTGTTATAGGCGATCTTGGAAACGGAGAGAAGTTTTATATCTGCTTTGAAAAAGCTTCTAACTATAATAAATTTGTTTCAGTGAATAATTTGTCTAATACATCGTCAACTTCCAGTAAAATTCTTGATACCGGGGGCAATGATTCTGATTACCGAACGGTTCCAAAAGGTATGGCAGATATAATAGTAAAAGGAGTTTACGGCAACATGGTAAAGTATGTTGAAGTCATGTATGCCGTTCAGGGTCCCAACTCTCTTGATACCGTGGCTTTTGCCAGCAATACAATGGAAGTAGATTTATCAACTAACGGCGCCAAATGGAATGTGAGTTCTGAATCTCCCACTTTGCCGATAATAAGGTCTAATTACACAAATGCCGATTACCCCGGCGTAAGTGATCCAGGTAATGTCAGCATAAAATCTTCAAGTTCCACCGCCGGTTCAGGCTATGTTAACCTTAACGAAGGCTATGCCATGGCAAGCGGAAACATAAGCCTTCCGGCTGACGCAAACGGAAAGATTTATCCTGGTGAGCCCAAATATAATGCTCCTGATTTGACCATGGACAGGGTGAATGCTGCTCTTCCACAGCCTGAGGGAAATATTGACGGAGGAACTTACGTTTTTAACGGTGACGGAACAGTTTCATATTATACCGATTATTATGAAAGTGCTCCTAATATACCGCCGGTGAGAACTTATAGTCAGGCAGATTTTAATCAAAAATCCCAGGGAATACAGATGACAGACAGCACTTCACTTCTGGTAAGCAGCACTGTACAGGTAAATCCTGCCGCCAGCGGGACAGGCGGCGCCCCTGTTGCAGGGGTAAGTTTCTTAAGTACTGCTTCCAATGGAATGGGAGGAACAAAAGCTTTAACTATTACCATGCAGCAGTCAAATGGCGGTAATGTTCCATACATCAAGAATAATAACGACAACGGAAATATCTATGTCAAGGGGGAACTCACGGGCACAGGCACCGTTGTTGCCGGAGGAAATGTTACATTTGAAGGGCGAAGCGCTCTTGATGCCACACCGCAGGTTGGTATTTCAATGTATGCGAAAGGCAATATCACAATAAACGCAGTAAGCGATACCAGTTCTCTACCCCTTGCCAGTCAAAGCGGGGTTTCCAGTGAATTGCTGTCTCTTTACAATAATTATGCCCAGAATAACCCGGTTAAGGGCGGCGCAGTTGCAAAGAATTTTGCCAAATTTGTTAAGAAGCAAGTCAGAGGAGACCAAAGCGGCGATTCCGGGGATTATGAAGTAGGAGGTTCCGGCGCCGGCAGCAGCTATCCTGCTCTTTCCAAGATGGGCGACAAGCAGGTAAAAGCTCTGGCAAAGATATACGCAACCAAGACTCAGCCGATAAATCCAAAAGACACGGTGTTTTACGGGCTTATTTATACAACCAAGAATTTTAATGCCAACATGAACGGCTACACTCTTTCAATTAACGGCGGGCTTATTGTTAACGGAGCGCTTGGTGAAGGAAAGATTTCAATAAGAAATGCCGACGGCGTAGTTTTCAACTACGACCCAAGCTATCTAAATCTCTTAAAGACTATAGATAACTCATGCACGGTAAGAAGAATTTTCTGGGCAGCATTTAATTCATAGAAATTGTGATAATGCCTGTACAAGAGGGGAGGCAGAAGAAGCCTCCTTTATTTTTTGAAGCCTTCGTCTTAACTCCCCCTCACCCCTCTTTAACAAAGAAGGGGAGATTTTTTTTGTTCCTCCCCTTAAATTAAGGGGAGGCTGGGTGGGGTTATCCTGTTTTGAAAAATTTAAATCAGGTGCTATAATTAAGAAAAAAATTGCAGGAGGTAAAGCATTGGCTTTAAAACAGACGGAGTCAGAAATCGAAAATGTTCTTGAACGATTAAAAAGAGGTACTGCAGAGATAATATCCGGGGATGACCTGAAACAGAAGCTCATAAAGAGCAAAAAAGAAGGCAAACCTTTAAAGATTAAGCTTGGCATTGATCCAACTGCTCCCCATGTTCATCTGGGTTTTGCCGTTGTTTTAAGGAAGCTGCGCCAGTTTCAGGATTTTGGCCATGAGGTTCAGCTTCTGATAGGCGATTTTACCGCCCGGGTTGGGGATCCCACGGGGCGTTCGGAAACCAGAAAAGTTCTTACCACCGGAGAGATAGAAGATAATGCTAAGACATATATGGAGCAGTTCTCCCTGATACTGGATCCCGGAAAAACAAAAATAGTTTATAACAGCCAGTGGCTGGGAAAGATGGATTTTTCGGAAATTCTGGGACTGACTTCTAAATATACTGTTGCAAGGCTGCTTGAAAGGGATGATTTTTCCGAGCGCTACAAATCAAATAAACCAATTGGCATGCATGAACTGCTTTATCCACTCATGCAGGGCTATGATTCTGTATATCTTCATTCTGATGTTGAGCTTGGGGGGACGGACCAGAAATTTAATATTCTTGTTGGCAGAGA
>JAMDEM010000029.1 GCA_023486985.1 Bacillota bacterium | reverse complement strand
CAATGGGCCTTATCACGGACTGCATTTGAATAAAGCTCTGTCAGGATTTTCAAATGTGGAAATATTTGGAATCCTTGCCGCAACCAGCCTTGTTTTGCTTGCGATTTCAGTGGCAATCTTTTCCTGGGTTGATCACCTGGTGCGCAGAAAAGGCACCATTGACATGGTTACAACCCATTAGATTTTTGCCGAACTCGTATCAAATTCAAAATTCTTATCTTTGAAAAGAGTCAGGCAGACATCCACAGCCATAGGTTCGTAATGACTTCCTCTTTTCTTCGAGATTTCATCCAGCGCCATATTTATGCCAAGGGACGGACGGTACGGCCTGTGGCGGGACATGGCTTCTACAACGTCAGCCACTCCGATTACCTTTGCTTCCAGAAGAATATCGTCTCCTTTAAGATGAGCCGGGTACCCGCTTCCGTCAATCCTTTCGTGATGCTGAAGCACTATCCGGGCAACAGGCCAGGGAAACTCGATAGTTTTTAGAATATCATAGCCTACCTGGGGATGAGTTGCTATAATGCCGAACTCAAGATCGCTTATCATCCCGGGCTTGCTTAAGATTTCGGAGGGCACGCAGATTTTGCCTATATCATGAAGAAGGCCGCTCACGCGAATTCCCTCTATCAGATTATTTTGAAGCTTCATCTCTTTTGCCATGGCTGTAGCAAGCTGGCTTACGCGTTTCTGATGCCCGGCTGTGTAAGGGTCCCTGAATTCGACCACCCATGAGAGCGCATGGACCGAGCCGTCAAGGGCTTTCTGCAGGGATTCGGCAATTTCCCGGAGGTCTTTGGTTTGCTCCTTTACGCGGCTTTCAAGATGCCGGTTGTATTCCTCAATCTCTTTACGGTGAGCCTCTTCCTGCTCATGGAGGTGCTTGGTTGCCAGGGAGGCGTTAATCCGGGCATGCAGCAGCAAGGGATCGAAAGGCTTTGTGATATGGTCTGTGGCACCCATTCCGATGCTCATAGCCACGACCTCCCTGTCTTCCTCGGATGAAATTATGATAACAGGGATGCTTCTGAGGCCATCGTTTTTCTTAATATGATCCAGGACCTGAAAGCCGTCTACCTCGGGCATCATCAGGTCCAGAAGAACCACGTCATATGCATTGCCGCCAAGCTTATCCAGAGCTTGCTGCCCGTTTTCCGCCGAATCCACAAAGTAGCCGGCTTCTTCAAGGCTGGTGGAAAGCAGTACGCGATTGATCTTGTCGTCATCAACTACCAGCATCTTTGCTTTCATTTCATATCTCCTTTCGCACCTTTTCCAGGGCAGTTTTAGCTTTGGCAAATTCCTGGCCGGCGCTTTCAATAAGTTCAGCAGCCCCTTCCGGGATGCCGTCTTTGGCAAGGTGTTCAATGTTCTGTGCAACTTCAGATAATGCCATAGCTCCGAAGTTAGCGGCAATCGATTTAAGTGTATGCGCGCTCCTGTGCAGAACTTTCGCATTGCCCTGATTCAATGCCTCCCGTGCGTCATTGATAAGTTTAGAGGATTCTTCAAAAAAACTGTCAATAAAACCGGGGAGCATTTCATTAGCTTTTCTGCCAAGTGTGGATTTAAGACGCTGAAAGGAGGCCGGATCAAATACTTTTTGAGAATCAGACGCTTCATGCCCTTCGGAAGATTCTTTGATTTTATGCACTTCTTTCCGGGAAACTTCATTTGCATATCTTGGCTGACATTTGCTTAAAGAGTCGATTAATTCTTTCACATGAATCGGCTTTGTGATATAGCCGTCCATTCCCTCTGCAAAAGCTTTTTCTTTATCGCCGGACATTGCCTTGGCTGTCATAGCGATAATGTAAGGCTGCACTGCAGCGTCAAATTCCTTGCGGATGCGCCTGGCGGCTTCCAGCCCGTCCATCTCCGGCATCTCTACATCCATCAACACTACATCGTAGCGCTGGCGTTTCAGCGCCTCCAGCACTTCATTGCCGTTTCCCACGGCGTCAGCCCGGTAGCCCAGGCGATCCAGCATTATAAGGGCTACTTTCTGATTGATAACATTGTCTTCAGCAAGCAAAATGTGCAGAGGCAGGCGTTCAGCCATTGCAGAGTCAAATTCTGATTTTTCATCATCCCTGGCGGTTCTGGTTTTTATAATTTTGGCGGGCAATGTGGAAATTGCCTGGATCAAAACGTTATAAAGCTGAGATGCTTTAACAGGCTTGCTTAAATGAGCATTGAAATAATCCATACGCTCATCATGTTTGAAGGCTGTTATCGAACTAAGCAATATCAGGGGCATGGACTCTGCACTGTGAAAACGCCGTATTTCCTCTGCCAGCATAAATCCATCCATTTCAGGCATATTCAAGTCAAGTATCGCCAGGCGAAAGCGTTCGCCCCTGCGGATTAAATCAACGGCTTCCATTCCGGAGGCGGCTGCTGTGGGTTCCATGCCCCATGCTTTGGTCTGGAGGTGAAGAATTTTGCGATTGGCAGAATTGTCATCTACAATCAAAATCTTTTGTCCGTTAAGGAGGGGCTGTTCACCGGAAATGTAAACAGGCTTGGCTGCCTGTGCTGATTCGGTTTGAATGGTGAAGTTGAAAGTTGAGCCTTTTCCGGTTTCGCTTTTCACCCATATCCTGCCGCCCATAAATTCAACCAGTTTTTTGCTGATAGCCAGCCCCAGGCCGGTACCGCCGTACCTGCGGGTCGTTGATGAGTCTCCCTGGGTGAAGGATTCGAATATGCGATCCATGATTTCCGGGGACATGCCTATGCCTGTGTCTTTAACAGAAAATAAAATTTCATAGCGTCCGCCGTCGTGCTTACGCGGCTTCTGAGCCGGTTGATCCTCCTCACCAAGTTTTTTTGAGCTTACCGAAACAATCACTTCGCCTTTTTCCGTGAACTTAACTGCATTGCTTAGAAGGTTAACAAGCACCTGTGTAAGTCTGGTATAGTCACCAACGATGCTTACAGGTGTGTGGGCTTCAATCATGCAGCCAAGTTCCAAACTCTTTTTAGCAGCCACGGGCGCTACAATATCAAGTGCGGATTCAGTGCAAGTGCGCAGGTCAAAGGGCCGTTTCTCTATTTCAAGCTTGTCTGCCTCAATCTTGGAAAAGTCAAGGATATCGTTGATAATGGTCAGCAAAGTATCGCCGCTGGTGCGGATGGTTTCAATGAAATCCCGCTGGTGGGGCGTAAGCTCTTCGTCAAGGAGAAGGCTTGTCATGCCGATGATGGCGTTTAAAGGTGTGCGGATTTCATGGCTCATGGACGCCACAAAGGCACTTTTGGCAAGACTGGCGGCTTCGGCAGCCCTGCGTGCTTCCGCCAGTTCCTTCTCGCGGATTTCAGCTTCCCTGAGTTCTTCTGCAAGCTTATTTCTTAAATCCCGTTCAGTTGCTGCTTTTTCTTCAAGGAGCCGGTGGACTTCCTCCATTTTAACAAATTGTTCAATAACAAGATTTGCCGCTATATCTGACGCTTTCCTGGCAATTCTAACTTCTTCATAGAGAAGTATATTTTCAGCTGACAGCTCTTCAATGGTGAGCTCTTTATTTTTTCGTATCATAATTCCCTCCGGGGGTTTTTAAAAACCTGTTATATGGGATGACTTTCCATCCCCGGCAATCTTTAAAGCAATTGCCGCCGCTTCGTCAATCAGAGCCTCATTCGGATGACCTTCAATTCCCACAAGCGATATATGGGGAATTTTTCCTTCGCAGACTTCGGGAATGATGCGAAGGAGATAAGGCAGACCGGCTGAATGACTATGTGTATTTTCCGCTGCGGTTGAAGCTTCTGCTGATTCCAGAATGACCACTTCATTTGGTTTGCCAAAGCCGTTCACTTTATCCACAAAAACCACGCATTCGGCTCCTTCTACAAACCTCAGCAAATTCAACCCCGCCACTCCTCCGTCAATCGCTTCTATATCCAGGGGAAGCTCTTGTTGTTTAAGGAGGTCGTAAACAGCGGGTCCCGCGGAATCTTCCGGAACAAGCCTGTTACCGATACATATAATTCTCTTCACAGTATGGCAGCACCTACTTTAACCCTGCCGATTTCTTTCCCGCGGTTGACAGTGTGGACAGTGCAAACAAGGCAGCAATCAAATGAACGCACCACATGTCCAAGTTCAACGGGGTTGGAAGGATCCTTTATTTCAGTGCCTATGAGCGCTTCCTCCAGTGGACCTCTTGTCCCGTTTGAGTCACGTGGTGAGGCGTTCCAGGCTGTTGGGGTTATTATCTGGTAATGCGTTATTGCACCGTTCTCGATTTGCACCCAGTGCCCAAGGGCGCCTCGCGATGCCTGGGTTACGCCATATCCTTTGCCTTCGATAATTTCTTCCGGGGATGTGTAAAATTTTCCGTCTGAAACTGACTCCAGAATCCATGCCTCCATAGCCGGCATAAGATAAGCCGGTCTTGATATCCGGGCAAGTTCCCGCGTGAAAGCACTGGGACCGGTGCGGCTTACCAAATCCGTAAAAAGAGGATTTTCAGCGGTAATCATTTCCGCCAGTGGACCAGTCTCGGCGGGCAAAGCATCGTAACGCGGCGATTTAGCCCATGAATATTTCCCGGACTCACGTCCGGAAGCGTATGGAATGGTTTCTCCATTAAAAGGATGCCTGCCTCCGTTATAATCCATAAACCAGGAGTGGCTTACATGCTCTAAAATTTTCTCATGGGAAAAATCAGTCACTTTGATTCCCTGCGCAAATCCTGACGCAACCAGATGCTTTCCTTTTCCTTTGACTTTTGTGCCTTCGGGAATATCAAGTGAGCCGTAGCTTATGAAATTGCCGTGTCCACGCCCTATCCGGTCAAGACCAATCTCGCGGGCAAATCGTATATAAAAACCAAGGTCGCTTTCCCGGTGCAAATTATTTTCTTCAAGCCAGACATCAATATCCGAGCTGCTTCGTACATCAAGCCAGCGTTCCAAGGAACATCCCAGAATCCGTTTCTCATACCAGCTCCGGTATTGTTTCAGGAGAAGAAGGCATTCCATCAAATCCCCGGAAGCGGGGTTTGAAACAATACCTCCCGGGACCATGTATGATGAATGGGGCCACTCGCCTCCAACTATAGCGATAATTTCAAGAACTTTCTTTGTTTCCTTTATTGTTTCGATAACTGTTTCGCCTTTAAAAGGCTGGTATCTGCGCACCGCTTCATCAAAAAGTGGAACATCACGGTAAGCCGGATTGACCAGGTCGGCGGCAAACATCAGAAAGGCGTGGCGCATGTCACTCTGGATATGCTCTGCCATCAGCGTAAGGTTGCGGATGCGGACTGCATTTGGAGGAGGAAAAACGCCTGCAATCATATCCAGCGCCTTCACCGCGGCTGTGAGATGAGATGTGGTGCAGATGCCGCAGATACGAGGTGTTATAACCAATCCGTCAAGGGGACCCCTGCCTGCGAGAATTTTTTCAAAGCCCCGGTACATGGTGCCGGAGCACCAGGCGTCAGAGACACGCCCGCCGTCAACTTCAGTCCTGATTTCCAGGTCTCCCTCAACGCGGTTCAAGGGGGCATTTATCATCACTTTCTGCATCATGGGTTTTCTCCTCTTATAAATTTAAATCATAGTTTCTCTGTTTTTCAGTCTCTCCGGTGCTGCAGCCGCAGCCATGCCCTTGTAAGCCATGTAATGGGCGCGGTCAACACCTGCAGGCAGTTCAAGGGGAATGTCGGCAATGTTCGGAGTCTGAAAGAAAGGTTCAGATGCCGGGAAAACAGGCTGGGCACAGCCAATACATGGCACGCCGACACGCGTTTTTGAACTGCGGCGGTTTTTAAGCATCTTGTTGCAGGGCGCATAAGTCAGGGGCCCGCGGCAGCCCATATGAAAGAAAAGACACCCCTTTTTCCCGAAATCATTGTCTTCTACACGGTATTCATGATATTCATTCCTGGTGCAACCCTGGTGGACAAGCAAGCCGTACCATTGCAAAGGCGAGTTATATTCATTGAGAGGCAGTGAAACGTCAGATATGAAAGCCGTCAAAACGCCCGATACGGCTTCGCTTGCGCATGGACAGCCCGGCAGGTTTATAACGGGCAATCCGCTTCTGGATTTGAATGTTTCTCCAAGAAATCCGCCTTTTTTGTCTTTGTAAAACTGGAGCCCGGTTCCTTCAACTTCGCCTGCAGATACAATCCCGCCAAAACTGGCACAAGTTCCTACAGCCAGTACCACCTTAGCCTGTTTAGCCAATCCGGCGATAAGGTCTTTCTTGGGTTTGCCTTCAATTGTTTCATACATGCCGGTGCCGCCGGGTCCCCTGATAACCGCTCCTTCAACGCAAAGGATATCCAGCGGTTGTTTTCCTGAGAGTATCGCTTCAATGAGGGACCGGTGCTTTGACGGGCTGCCGTTTGACAGGGAAGGATGCCAGAGGAATTCCACGTTGAGAAGTTTTAAGATTTCCATAATATCCGGTGATTCCAGACCTAAAAGAGACATGGTATCTCCTCCGCAGCCTCCGCTTTGCAGCCAGTATAGAGTCCGGGTGTTAATAGACATAGGCACCACCTTCTTTATTATAAGGATTCGGGTATTATAAAACCGATTTACTGGCGCATACAATATGTGAAGTCGCGAGTTGTAAGATTTTTTCCTGGCCGGTATGAGGTTCATTGCAACGTACGAAGATGCTGAGAGAATAGAATTTTTAGATTTAGCTTTCTTTTGATCCGGTCAGGTTGTATTAACTCTTTCCCCCGCTAATACTTTCGTATGATTAATTCTCTTTTGTTGAATATACTCCTTTATGGTGATAAGATTTCTGATGGGAAGTAAAACTTACTTTCGGTTAAAATAACAGCACCTGCAAATTATTACAGGTGCTTGATTTTTTGTTTTGGGAGGGGAAACGGCCTGAACCAGTTGCTCAGGGAAATAACTGACCGCCTCCATCAGGAACTGCCGTTATCGCGGTTAACTTTTTATGCGGCTGGTGTATTTATCTGATTTTCCTCCTTTTTCCTTACAGGAAAATTTATTTCGGTGACATAATTTTCGGGGTTGTTTTCCGGCTGGTTTTCTTCGCATACCACGTAAACTTCTCTAAACGGTCCTGTGGTTTCGTATCCGGTTTCCTTTATCCAGTGGAGAATTTTGTTATATGCCTCACTAAGGGTTTCATAGGGACCATGGTGGATTATCGTTGCCATAAGCTCTGAAGGAAGCTCTTTGACAGAAACTTCTTGATCCGCAATCCGGGGAAGCTCGTTTACCACAAAAGCAACTTCCCAATGGGCAGATTCAGGATTTATGCCGGGATAAGCGTTGTCGTAGAAAAGGCAGATAGACGGATAAAGTATGTGAACTTTATTTTTTGAAGCCCATTCTGTTAATTCTTTAAATGCTTCCTCAATCTGAGAGAGTGCCCCTGTCCTTTCAATTCCTATAATTTTAAGCGGCGGATAATCTTTTATTGCGACTTCTTCTTCCATTGCAAGAACCTCCTGTTTGCAGCTTTTATTTTGCGATCGAATACCCCGCAGTCTTGCTGCGGGGTCTCCTGCCGCAAAACAAATTTAATTTTTCGCTTTGCTCTCGCCGAGCTGCCCGCTCGGCTTCATCCTTGAAATCAGGGTTTTACGGAACCTTCTATGCTGCGCTGCCGCTTCGCAAAGAAGTTCCAGCCAAAACCCGTGCTCTTGCTGCGCAAGCCCTCCCTATTCGGTCGGGACGCACCGTGCCCTAAGGGATACCCTGCGCTCTTGCGCAGGGTAGTTTATAAGATTAAATTCACCATGTATTTATTGTTATCCTGTTTTATGGTAAAGAAGCAAAGGATTTTTAAGCTGGCTGAAGAAACTCTATACTGCCATGGCTGAGAGAATTCTTGTTGTGGATGACGAAAAATCTATTGTAGAATTTGTGGAAAAAAGCCTTAAAAGAGCAGGTTTTGAGGTTGAAAAGGCTTATGCCGGCAAAGAGGCTATCCAGAAGGTTTCAGTATCAAAGTTAAGTCTTATCATACTTGATATAATGCTGCCGGATATTGACGGCTTCGAGGTTTGCAAGGAGATTCGCAAATTCAGCAAAGTTCCAATCCTGATGCTTACAGCGCGGGGGGAAGACACTGACAAGATCTCCGGTTTTGAATTCGGAGCCGATGATTATCTTGTAAAACCGTTTAACCCCAGGGAGCTAATTGTTAGAATACAGGCTATCTTAAGAAGATTTGCCGCTACTCCCTCGATAGATGAATTAAACGAGCTCACAGTGGGCGACCTTGCGATAGAGCTTATTACCCGCAATGTAAGGAAGGGCGGCAAGCTGATTGATATTACCCCTAAAGAGTATGATCTTCTTCTTTTTCTGATTCATCATCCCGGGCAGGTTTTTTCCAGGGAGGAAGTCAAAAAGAGAGTCTGGGGGCACGAGTTTATAGAAGAACGTTCGGTTGATGTTCATATCCGGCGCCTCAGGGAGAAAATAGGCGACAATGCGGTTGACCCAAAATATATAATGACCATCTGGGGCAAGGGTTACAGGTTTAATCCAGATCTGGTCAGGGGTAAAAGTTAATTCATGTTTAAAAGTTTAAGAACCCGGCTTTTTTCCACCTACCTTCTTCTTCTTCTGATTACAATGGTTTTGACCGGTTCCCTCTTTCAAACGAGTCATA
>JAMDEM010000027.1 GCA_023486985.1 Bacillota bacterium | reverse complement strand
TTTGCAGACTCAAGAAGAAATTGATATGGTTGAAGAAGTTGCCAGGACTTATGGCTATGATAATATACCTTATACCTTTCCCGGAGGCGGCGGGGTTGTGGGAAGAACAACGGCAGTTGATAAGATAGAAAGCCTGTGCCGGGACATCCTTTCCCGTGCAGGGCTTTATGAAGTTTTCACCTTAACCATGGCTTCCCAGGAATCATTTGAAAAGATGCCGTTTGCCGTTAAGGACTGGCTTTCCGTAAAAAATCCTTTAGTTGAGGAACAAAGAATTGTAAGAGGAAGTCTTCTTTATCATCTTGTTGAAGCAGCTTCAAGGAATTTCAGGGTAAAGAATTTTGATGTAAAAATCTTTGAAATTGCCAGGGTCTATTTTTCCGCCGAAGGTTTTCTTGAAGAGAGGCTGATTCTCTCAACCGCCCTTTCGGGAGAAACAGTTGATTTTTATTACGCTAAAGGAGTAATGGAAACTTTCTTTGCCGAGCTTGGTATAAAATATAAATTTGTTCCTTCGGAGTATTCTTATTTCCATCCGGGCCAGTCTGCCAAAATTCTTGTTAACAATGAGGAATGCGGCTGCCTGGGCAGGCTTAACCCGTTTTCGGCTGAAAAGCTGGATATTGAAAGAGAAATATTTCTCTCGGAAATTTATCTTGACAAAATAATTCCTCTTATCCCGCGTAAAGTTTATTCAAGTATTCCAAAGTTTCCCTCGGTGGAAAGGGATATTGCCATGATAATAAGCGATGAGATTCCCGGTTCTGATATTGACGAAGCAATTAAAAATGCCGGACCGGAATTCCTGGTGCAGATTGAATGTTTTGATGTTTATAAGGGAGAGCAGATTCCTCCGGGAAAGAAGAGCATGGCATATTCCCTTACTTTTCAGTCAATGGAGAGAACCCTTACCGATGAGGAGATAAATATTGCAAGAGAAAATATTTGCAGTGTAATGGAGTCAAAGTTTGGCGCGAAGATAAGAGAATAGGGGAGTGAGGTTTTTTGAACTGGGTTGATATTGTGATGATTCTTCTGGTAGTTCTTGTTACTTTTGGAGGCGTCAGGCGGGGATTTGTGCTGGAAATTTCGGATATTTTGATTCTGATTCTGGGCACTACTGTTACGGTTCATCTTTACAGGTATCTGGCAAGGTTTGCCATGCATACTTTTCACTGGCCTGTAAACATGGCAAATATCGTTTCTTATTTTGTAATATTTATCCCGATAGCTATAATTATTTACGTAATTGCTCTTATGATTGATAAGTTCGCCAGAGTACCCGGCTTGAAAACGGTGAACGAGGTAGTCGGAGGCATTATTGCCTTTCCAAAATCTTTGATACTTGCCTGGCTTCTTTTAATTCTGCTGGCAATAGCTGTGCCTGATGCAAGGGATGCAATACAAACGTCTCCAACGGCAAAAGTTATACAATCAACTTCTGCTGTATTTGAAGGGATTTTAAGCGCTGTTTCTCCTCCGGAGGTTTACGAGGATTTTAAAAATGCCATTGAAAATCTAAAGAAAAAGCCGTTAAAAAAACATGGAAGCAGGACAGGTGTGCCCGCCTCTCAGGAAGTTGTTGGTAATTATAAGAAATTTGTTGATAAGTTGATAATAAGTAATAATTCAGGTGGATAAGCAAAGCTTGTTTTGCAGATTGAGACCCCGCAGCAAGACTGCGGGGTATTCCGAAGCAAAATAAAAGAGGCGTAAAATGAAACATTTAAAGTTTTTATTGGTTATTACTGCGGCAGCGTTTATTATCCTGCAATGTCAGCCGGCAAGGGCTGACCAGATAAGCAGGTATCCCGTCTACGATACAAAGGTCCAAAGGCTGATTATAGACGAGCTTAAAGCGGCTGAGGAAAGCCAGGAAACAATTTCAAAGTGGCTGAAAGGCGAGATACCGCAGGATGAGGCAGTTGGAGAATTAAAGGCATACCGCGACCGCGTCAGGCAGATTAATAATAGTATTCAGGAGATAAAAGTTTCTGCAGAAATTGATTCGCTTCATAAAACGGTCATCAAGTTTTCCAGCCGCTTTAAAAAATTTCTTGAGGACAGTGTGAAAATCGTCCAGGAAACAGATACTTCTTCAAAAAGCGATATGAAGAACCTTTTAACTTTTACCGATGCATTCTCCGATAGTTTTCTCAACCTTCAGGTTGAGCTGAATTCCGCTGTTTATGATTTTCAAAAAAAGTATAATTTCAGCAAAGAGACGCAGATTATACGCAGCTATTATAAGTGGAGCACAGCCATTCTTCCCTATGATATAAAGTTTTTTTCCATGCAGAAAACTTTCAGCGAACTTTTTACCAGAGCTGTTGTTGAACATGCAAATTTTGATGAGATTTTAAAAGATGTGAAGAAGCTGTCGGGTGGAATGTCTGCCATGATGATTTCCATAAACAAATACAAACCCCCATTTGAGCTTCAGGAGCTTCATTCCATGTGGCTCGAGGGGTATAAGGATTTTGGTGCGGCTATAAAGCTTTTTGAGACATTCCTTAATTCGCCTGCCATGGAAAATTTAAACAAGATGTATGATTTAGCTCAGGTTATGACTGAAAAATCTATCAAATTAACGGAATCTATGATAAAATTTCAGGAGAGGAACTTTAAGATTTAAGGATGATTTTTATCAATAAGCTTCTTCAGGAAGATAAAAGCATATGGCGGATTGATGAGATAAGGGTTTTTATTTTAGCTCTTTTCTCTGTGGCAGCAATATTTCTTGTTCCCATAATAATTCCTGATTATTCCCCGGTTTATTGCACGGTTCTTGTTGCTTTGCTGATTTTATATTATGGCGTGATTTACAATAAGCTCTTCCAGATTCTTGTAATTGCCAGGTACAAGTTTAATGTTTTTAAATTTATCGGCTCAGTCGGAAGCATTGTCTATATAACTTTGCTTGTTCATTTTACCGGCGGCGCAGCAAGCTTTTTTAAATTTCTTTTTATCATGGAATGCTTTCTTTCCGGACTTGTCTTAAGGGCAAAGGGCGTTTATGCCGTTGCAACCCTTGCCTGGATTTTTTACGGTGCTGCAGTTGTTCTGGATTACTTTGGCTGGGTACCGGGAATTTTATCCCCTGCCCAGCATGATCAGTTTTATGGAGATTATAAAAATTTAGCCATAGACCTTGGCACTTATCTTGTTCTTCCCTATATTTCTGCAAGCATTGGTTACCTGATTCAAAGACTCTGGTTAAGAACCCCCAGCACAGATGAACTGAAAAAAGAAATCAAAAAAATTGAGGAAGAAGGGAGCAGGGCATCTTTTGAGGAGGCTCTTGAAGGCGCAGAAAATCTTTCTGATTTGAAGAAGAAGCTTTTTAAACATATCAAGGAAGCTCTTTTAATTGAAGAATTCTTTAGTTTCGCAGTCATAAAAACTGAAACAACTGCCGCCGGGTCTTTTGAAAAAATTGCAAAGATTATAAGAAGTTCATTAAGAGGCGGTGATGCCGTTATAAGATTCGAAGGAAGGTTTTACCTGATTTTCGTTGCCTCTGCAATTGAAAGAGCTCTTATAATAATGGACAGGATAATGGACAAGATTTCTCATCTGTCGATTAATGGTGAACAGCGCACCCTTTCCGTGGAAGCAGGTGCGGGAATGGCGGTTTTTCCAGACAATTTTTCAGATATGGATGTTCCGTCAATCAGGGAAAAACCGGAGCTTGTTGATATTTTGATGGAAAGAGCCTCAGATGCCCTGACGGTCGCAGAATCAACTGGGAAAAACAGAATTATCTGTTATAATGATACAGAATATACAAAGCATAAAAAGAGTGAACAGGAGTGAATGATTTGAATTCCGAACATTATATTTCTCCCAAAAAATGGCTTGTTATAGCGGCTGTTTCTTTAGCTATAATTGCACTAGGGGTTTATCTTCTGGCTGGAGCTTTCAGGACTCAGCCTTCATCTGCTGAAGTTATTGTCCGGCAGACACAGCCGCAGAGTCCTGCCGGTGTTTCAACCCAGCCGCCTGCAATTCCGGAAAAAGACCCGGTCTGCGGCATGGAAGTTGACCCGGTAAATGCGCCATTTAAAATGGAATACTCGGGCCATATGTTTTACTTTGACCGGAAAGAATGTTTTGATGCTTTTCAGAAAAATCCCATAAATTATCTTCCGGTAAAGATAAAGGTAAAGATTACTGTTCCTTCTTCGCCTCAAACAGGGACGCCATCGGCAGCTCCATCGGCGGAGCCGACCGCCACAAAGACAAAAAGCCCGCAGGTTAGCCCGGGCGAGACTCCCATTGAGGAAACACCGATAGAGGAAGTACCCATTGAGGAAACGCCGATAGAAGAGACTCCTATCAATCAGTAGGTTTTTTCTCCTCTATTTCAAGATATTGAAAAGGATCCTTCTCTTCCCGGGTAGGATCTTTTCTTTTAATAAGCTTGCTTGGTTTAATCACTTCACTGCTCAGTGGAGTCGTGATTTTTCTTTGGACGAGAAGTTCTTTTGAAACATTTGCCTCCGGGAAATTTTTAATTTTTATTGAAGCTTCAACCTGCCATTTAACGGTAAGAGGCGCAATGTCATCCGTGGGCATACTGTCTTCAGGGACAGTCATTTCTCCCGCAAATAAGTAATCCTTGCCGGCGCTGAGATTAATTTCTTTGTATATAGGCAGTTCAGCCTTATAAAGAATGCTTTGTTCATAACCGGATTTATCGGATGAAGAGAGGTTTAGAAGGGAAAGAAAAAGGCTTAATAATATTCCTGCAGTTTCATTCCGGGTTGTTATTCCTCCAACTCCCTTGCTGTAAATCTGATAGCAGGTCAGGTATGCAGTTATGCCGTTTACAATCAAATCCCTGCCCGGGTTAAGATTCAAGCTTATATTTACGGTTTCTCCGGGGCTTATGTTTTGAGGCTTAATTTCCAGAGCCGGATTTAATGTTGTCCGGGCAAATGCCCGGGCAATAAAAAAAATGCAGAGAAAAACCACAGCTAAAATTGCAAGAAAAACAAAAAATTCCATAACTTAGTTATTATATAATATATATTTGTTACAATACAATATTCTTTTCTGCTTTATCCAATATTTTGCGTACTCTAAGCCCAAGATCGTTAAAGGAGATGGGCTTATAAATGAAAGGGATGCTCAAACTTCCGTCAAAATATTTCCGGCTGATTTCATCGCTGTAGCCGGTCACAAATAAACATTTTAAATCGGGCATAATAATGCGCATTTTTTCGTACGCCTTTGGACCACTCAGTTTCGGCATAATTGCATCAAGAATAACAAGATCAATTTTATTTCTATTTCCGGTGAACATCTGCACTGCTTCTTCGCCGTCCCGTGCCAGTATAACTTTGTAATTTAATTTTTCAAGAAATGTTTTTATCAGCTCTCTTACCTGTTCTTCATCGTCAGCTACAAGGATAAGCTCTGTGCCGCCCGGTATGGTTTTAGCCGGCGCTTCCGCTTTTTTATCTTCGGGTATTTTTTTGCAAACAGGGAAGTAAACTTCAAACCTGCAGCCATGATCCGGCTGGCTTGATACCGTAATAAACCCCCCGTGTTGTTTCACAATTCCATAAACAATTGAAAGCCCAAGCCCCGTTCCTTTCTCCTTGGTTGTGAAGAAGGGTTCAAATATTTTTTGAAGGTTGTTTTCATCAATCCCGCTGCCGGTATCCATTATGGAAATCTTAACATAATCCCCCGGTTTTGCATCCAGGAGCATACGGCTGAAAGCTTCATCCAGATGGATATTCTGAGCTTTGATTGCAAATGTTCCTCCTAGAGGCATTGCGTCCCGGGCATTAACGGCAAGGTTCATAACAATTTGTTCCAGTGCTCCCGGGTCAATATATATATTGCTAAGGTTACGAGGGACATCCTTTTTCAGCTCAATATCTTCGCCTATAAGGCGTACAAGCGTACGTGAGAAATCAGTTAATATACCGGCAACATTTACCTCTCTGGGCTGCAGAACCTGACGGCGGCTGAAAGCAAGGAGGCGCCGGGTGAGTATGGCAGCTCTTTGACCGGCTTCTTGGATTTCTGAGAGTATCTGGTATAACGGTTCGGATTGTTTCAGCTTCATCAATCCAAACTCAGCATTTCCCAGTATGGCGGTGAGCAGGTTATTAAAGTCATGGGCAATGCCGCCGGCTATTAGCCCCAGCGCTTCCATCTTCTGTGATTGGATCAGCTGCTGTTCAAGTTTTTTCTGTTCTTCCCGCAGGCGAAGCGTCATAATGCCGTATGAAAGGTCGCTGGAGAGTTCACTCAGCATCTGCACTTCTTTAAGGTCAAAAGCATCTGTTTCTGCGGCATAAATGTTCAGCGCTCCGAAAGTTTTGCCGTTGAAAATAAGAGGAAGAGCCAGCAAAGATGCATAACCACATTTAACAGCTTCTGCCCGCCAGGGTTCACAGTCAGGATCAGTGAGAGCATTTCTTACGATGCATGGCTTGCCCGTCCGGATGGCTTTTCCGGTGGGTCCCCGGCCAAATTCATTATCAGCCCAGGTGGTTTTTATTTTTTTGAGATACCCTTCCTCAAAGCCTGCTTGCGCCACCAGATGAACGGTTTTTTCCTTATTATCCTCGGAAAATCCCACCCACGCCAGGGAATATCCACCAACTTCTACTGCAATTCGGCATATTTCATCCATCAGTCCTGTTTCTTCTTTTGCCTCAATCAATGCCTGGTTGGATGAAGCAATCGTCTTTAATGCCCGGTTGACTTTGCGCAAGGCTGTTTCTACGTGACTGCGCTCTATGATTTCTTTTTCAAGTTTTTCATTTACTGCTTTAAGCTGTTTTGTTCTCTCAATAACCCGGTGCTCTAATTGCTCATTTAGTAAACGGAGTTCCTTTTCTGCACGTTTACGCTCGGCGCATTCCTCATGTTCCAGTAATGCACGCTTCACGGCAAGAGGAAGTCTTGCCAGCCGGTGTTTGAGAACGTAATCTGTTGCTCCTTCTTTAAGTGTTTCAATTGCCGTTTCTTCACCTATCGCCCCGGAGACAAAGATAAAAGGAACGTCAATCATTTTTTCGCGTGTAATTTTTAATGCTGACACGCCGTCGAAAGACGGCAGAGAATAGTCTGCAAGTATAATGTGGGGCATGAAGCCATGAAGTTCTTGCAGGAAATCGTCTTTTGTTTCTACGCGCTTTGAAGAAAATTTCATACCGGATTTACGTAGTTCCCGCTCCGTCAATTCTGCATCAACAGGGACATCTTCAAGTATCAGAACACGAAGTTTTTTGTCCATAGTTTCTCCTTATGTTATCAAGACTTCCCAAAGTTTTTAAAATATTTTAATGATTGAGAAGTGAAAAGAGATATTAGTGCATCAATTCTTTACAGTATTCGCTGGAGTAGAAGTTATACCCTGAAAATATGAAAAATAAACATAGGAACCTTGTCAAAGAGGGTTATTCCGAAATAAGTCGTGTCTGCAGATTTTTAATTGCTCTTAAGATAAAGATAAGGAGAACTGCAACCATAACAAAGGAGACAACTGGGAGAAGAACAGCAGTTATTGATATTGCCAGGGAAATTATATCCTCAAGAAAAACACTTAAAGAATTTTTATAGGGGGGAAGGCTGTCGGAAAAAATCATTCTGCCTGAAGACTTAAATACATGAAAGGGAAAGGATATTATTAAGGCTATGATAAGACCTGTAATCCAGTTTGAAATGGGGTTTGCATAATTCAGAAGGGATGCGGCTGCAACGGTTCCTGATATGGGGCGGGCAAAAATTTGAAAGGCATCAATAAAATTATCAAGGGGCGGTACCTTATCAAGAAGGACTTCCGCCAAGGTAAGGGCGATTAGGATTACAAGCATCCAATCGCTGGCAAGCCATTGAAAATTTGATTGAAGGCTGAGATAATTGAATCTGGCGAGAATATTTATTATAAGAAGGGGAATGAATGCTCTAAACCCTGCCCCGCCGGCGATGCCGACCCCTTTTGCTATTCCTGATAGAATTTCTTCCATTTTCCCTCCGGATATCATTATGCCCAGTAATTAGAAGAACAGGACAAAAAAAGAGGAGCTTAAGCTCCTCTTTTAATTTTTTCCTGGCAGATTTTTATTTTGCTTAGGAATACCCCGCAGTTTTGCTGCGGGGTCTCAATCTGCAAAACAAGCTTGGCTTATTTTACAACTTCCTTTAATCCCTTGCCTGCTCTAAAGGCTGGAACTTTGCGAGCCCGGATGTGTATCTTGGCTCCGGTCTGCGGGTTTCTGCCTGTGCGAGCCTTTCTCTCTCTTACCTCAAAGCTGCCGAAAGGAATCAATCTCACTGCATTGCCCTTTTTGAGGCTGTCCTTGATTGTATCAAGAACTGCGTTGAGTGCCTTTTCGGAGTCCTTCTTGGAGAGTTTTGTCTTTGAGGATACCAGCTCGATGAGTTCACCCTTACCAATAACTCTGGACTTTGTCTTGACGGCCATCTAATTCACTCCTTTCCTTAAAGTTTCTTTATGGACAGTAATATTTAATATCCCTCTTTAAAATTCCTCCTATTTTTAGGGAAAATTCCAAATTTTTTTTAAAAAGATTCCTTAACAGTGCCGTTAAGAAGGGTTTATAGTGTGTGAAACCCTTATTTCATGCGCTTTTCTTTGATTTTACATATTCTTAAAAAA
>JAMDEM010000022.1 GCA_023486985.1 Bacillota bacterium | reverse complement strand
CTCATGATTCTTTCCCTTGATTATCATAAGGGAGCCTATCTTTTCCTCTTTTTCCTTTGAAGAGTTATAAATAGGAGAATCCGACTTTAAAGTTCCCGAATAAACCCTCATAATTGAAAGTTTTCCCACATAAGGGTCAGCCGTGGTCTTGAAAACAAGGGCGGAAAGATGCGCTCCTGCCTCAGTCTTTCTCTTTTCCTCCGCACCGGTTTTCAGGTTTTTGCCGGTAATTTCTCCAATCTCTGCCGGAGATGGAATAAACTCAACAATTGAATCAAGAATAAGAGGGATACCCATATTTTTAAAGGCGGCACTGCAGAGAACAGGAACAATCTTTCTCGCCCTCACGCCTTTCTTTATGCCGTCTTTCATTTCCGCAACAGAGATTTCTCCCTGGTCAAGATATTTTGCTATAAGTTCATCGCTTGACTCGGCTGCCGCCTCCATAAGCTTTTCCCTGTGTTCTTTTACTTTTGCTTCCATATCTTTGGGAATTTCGGCTTTCTTTGGGGCGCCTTTATCAAAAGTGTGTGCTCTTCCGATCTTAAGGTCAATTAAACCGGTAAAGTTTTCAGCCGACCCTATGGGTAGATGCAAAGCAATCATGGATGATGAAAGTTTCTGGAGTTCATCCAGAGTCTTGTAAAAATTGGCATTTTCCTTATCCATTTTGTTAACAACCATAATGGCGGGAAGCCTGTATTTTTCTGAATATTCCCATACCTTTTCAAGACCGACTTCAACTCCGGACACAGCGGATGCAACCATTACAGCGCCTTCAATTACTCTTAATGCGCTGTGCACCTCGGCAACAAAATCCATGAAGCCGGGGGTATCAATGATATTTATTTTATTATTTTTCCACTCGCACGGAGCCATGGCAAGATATATTGAATTTTTACGCTTTATTTCATCAGGATCAAAATCTGTGGTGGTGTTTCCTTCTTCCACCTTGCCCATCCGGTCAGTTGCACCGGTGTGAAAAAGAATGGCTTCTGCCAGAGTGGTTTTTCCCGCCCCGCCGTGGGAGAAAAGCCCCACATTACGCAGCTGCTCTGAAGTAAATTTCTTCACGATTTATGACCTCCTACAGTTATCTGTATTCCCTGGAAATAAACTTGCCTTTCTGCTCGGCACATTCCTTATGCCATTTGTTCTTGCCGATTTTAACAACAACCCTGCTTTCCAGAACTCCGCCGCATCCCCTGCATTTGGGTTCACCGGGTTTTTTGGCACTGCCCTTCGCCATCTTCTTTCCACCTCTTTCTAACATAGTTGTAGTGGCAAAGCTTGCTTTGCTTTTATTTTGCGATCGAAAACTCTGCAGCTTTGCTGCGGAGTGTCATGCCGCAAAACAAACTTGCCCGAAGGGCTACCCTGCAGCTTGCTGCAGGGTAGTTTACCATGGAGAGCAAGCTCTCCCACTACAATTTACCAGTCTTCTTAAGATATACGTAAAGAAAAGAGCCTTTAAAAAAAGCTCTTAACTAATTGCTAAAGCTTTCGGCTTTATTCTTCGTGGAAACTAAAAAATCCTCTAGGAAATTGCCACGGCATCAATTTCTATTTTTGAGTCTCTTGGAAGCTTTACAACCTGAACGGTGGAACGTGCAGGAGGATTTGCTTTAAAATATTGTCCATATACTTCGTTTACTTTTTGAAAATCAGCAAGGTCGGCAAGATAAATTGTTGTCTTTACAACATTTTCCAGGGAACTTCCCGCTTCTTCAAGAATTGCCTTTAAATTTTCCAGAACTCTTTTTGTTTGTTCTTTAATTCCGCCCCCCACAAATTTCCCTGTCTCTGGGTCAAGGGGAATCTGCCCTGCCGTGAATATTAGATTTCCTGCTATTACCGCCTGGCTGTAAGGTCCGATTGCCTTCGGCGCATTTCCGGTTGAAATTGTTGTTTTCATAGATTCGCTCCTCCTTGCTTACTCAAGTTTCTTCCTGAATCTCAATACACTCAACGTAATCATAACAACGCCAAAAATTATCAGCGGGATGACATTGTCCCATAAAGCCGATGGTCCAACACCTTTTAAAAAGATGCCCCTTACAATTACAAGGTAATACCTGAGCGGAATAATATAACTTAAATACTGCATAAGGGGAGGCATATTCTCAACGGGAAACATGAATCCTGAAAGAATGACATTGGGAAACATGAAAAATATATTGGTTATCATTGCCTGCTGCTGGGTCTTTGATACGGTGGAGATAAAAAGTCCGAGACTGAAGGTACTGAGCAAAAAGAACCCGGAGAAAAAAAACAGCAACAAAATACTTCCCTTTATGGCAACCTTAAACCAGAAAACTCCTACCGCTATAACAAGCAGAGCTTCGACAAAACCTATTATAACCCACGGCAGTATCTTTCCTAAAATAAGCTCAAACGAAGTCATGGGAGTTACCATCAGATGCTCCAGGGTGCCGAGCTCCCTTTCTTTAACTATCGTCATTGCAGTAAACATAGAAGTCATGGTAAGAAGAATCATGGCAATCATTCCCGGCACCATAAAATTAACGCTTTTTAATTCAGGATTAAACCAGACTCTCAGCCTTGTATCTATGCCGCCCATGATTTTTGGATTTATTCCCATATCCTGAATCCTTTTAAAAGTTATCCTGAAGGATTCATCAAAAAGAATTTTTTCCACATAACCCCTTATCACATTGGCACTGTTGGAGTCAGAGCCGTCAAAGATAACCTGTACCTGCGCCGGGATTCTCTTCTTAATATCTTTGCTGAAGTCCACCGGGATTCTTATATAAAGCTTGATAACTCCGCCGGCCATAAGCCTCATGGCTTCTTTTTCCGAATTTACCTCTTCCGGGATAATAAAATAAGCTGAGCCGGTAAAAAGCTCTCTTATTTTCCTGCTTGCAAGGCTTTTGTCGTCATCCACAACTGCCATGTGAACATTTTTTATATCAAAAGTTGCGGCATAGCCGAAGAGGATTAGCTGAATCATCGGCGCTATAAAAAGAAGGGGAAGCATTCTTTTGTCCCTGATAATCTGTAAAATTTCTTTTATCACCATCTGTCTTATTCTTTCCATTTTACAGACCTTTCCTGAATCTCATAACGCTCAAGAAAAGAAACGCTGAAGCAAAAACAGCCAGATATAAGGTGGGCTGAATAAGAAGTTCAAATCCGGTGCCTTTCAGGAAAATGCTTCTTACAATAACAAGGAAAAACCTTGCCGGAACAAGATATGTTATTACCTGCAAAGCCGCTGGCATGCTTTCTATGGGAAAAGCAAAGCCCGAAAGAAGAAAAGCCGGCAGATTGGTGCTCAAGAAAGCCATGCTTGCCGCAGTCTGCTGCGATTCAGCTATTGTTGAGATAAACATACCCATTGAAAGGGGCGTGAGGATATACATGAAAGAAAGAAATATAAGGAGTAAAAAATTTCCTCGCAGGGGTACGTGAAATATAAGAAGCGCTGCGGCTATCACGATAAGGACATTTACACAGCCGATTAAGGCATAAGGCACAACTTTACCCAGTATCAGTTCCGCAGGCCTTACGGGGGAGACAATTAAAGACTCAATTGTGCCTGTTTCCCTCTCCCTGATAATAGCCATGGCAGGAGTAAGGGCTGTTATAATCATCAAAGTAACGCCGATTAATCCCGGAACAATAAAATATGAGCTTTTAAGTTCGGGATTATACCGCACCCTGCTTCTTGTATCCAGTCCCATTATATTGGAGGAATCTTTTATTCCCATGGCAGACATTTTTGATGAAAAAACATTAAGGGAATAATTTTGCAGGATAATATTCAGATACCCGCTTACCACCGATGCGGTGTTTGCATCAGAGCCGTCAAGGATTATTTGAACCTGGGCTTTCTTTCCTTTTAAGAGGTCTTTGGAAAAGTCCGCTCCAAGAACAATGGCAACTTTTATCTTCCCCCTGTCCATGATATCCTTCACTTCACTGTAACCTGAAGGATGATATATAACATCAAAGTATCCTGATGACTGAAGAGTTCTTTCTATGTCTCTTGAATAAAAATCAGGTTTTACGGCAAAAACGGCGGTGGTGATGTGTTTTACATCGAATGAAATCCCATAGCCGAACAGGACAATAAATATAAGAGGCTGAATGAGAACCAGCATGACGGCTCTCGGATCTCTTTTTATCTGGAAAAATTCTTTTTTAAGTATGGCTTTAAATCTTCTGATATTCATTTCAGCCTTTGCTAATCATGGCAACAAATATGTCTTCAAGGGACGGCAGAATCTCCCTTATCTCAACAATTTCAAGGCCTGCCTCTTTTGCAAGTTTTACAATCGCTTCAGGGTAAAATTCATCACCTGTTCTAATGTGAATTGACCTTCCAAAAAGCGTTGCCTCCTTCACCCATTTTTCTTTTTCAAATTTATCAACGGCTCTTTCAAAATAAGAAACTTTGACTTCAAAAAGTCTTTCTTTCTTAAAAGCGTCTCTCAGTTCTTGCGGGGAGCCAAAGGCGATTAAATGCCCTTCATGCATCAAGCCGATAGTGCCGCAGTGTTCGGCTTCATCCATATAGTGCGTGGTGACAAGAATTGTTGTCCCGCCTTTTGAAAGTTCATAAATTATATCCCAGAACTGCCTCCGGGATATGGGGTCAACGCCGCCCGTTGGCTCATCAAGAAAAAGAAGAGGCGGTTTGTGAAGAATGGCGGCGCCGAGAGAAAGCCTCTGTTTCCAACCGCCCGAAAGATTTTTGGCGAGAGCATCTTCTCTTCCCCTCAAACCAGCCATCTCTACCATTTCTTTGATTCTTTCCGCCCTTTGGTGATTGGCAATGCCGTAAACACCCGCAAAAAAATTAAGATTCTCTTTGACGGTAAGATCATCATAGAGGCTGAATTTTTGAGACATATATCCGATGCTTTTTTTTATTTTTTCAGGATCCTTTTTAACATCATATCCGACAACGTTTGCCGTGCCTTCAGTGGGGTCAAGAAGCCCGCATAACATTTTTATAGTTGTCGTTTTTCCCGAGCCGTTCGGTCCTAAAAATCCAAAAACTTCACCAGACTTAACTTTAAAGCTGATATCCTTAACTGCCCAGAAATTGCCAAACTTCCGGCTTAAGTTAAGAACATCTATGGCAAATTCGTTACCGGGCACTTGCTTTCTCCTTTTCCATGAGGCTTACAAAAAGATCTTCCAGTGTGGGCTTTATTATATGGATGGAGATAACTTCAATATCTTTTAATTCCTCTTTTACCTGCACCATCAGGCTCTCAGCATTTTCGGCAAGAATATGAACTGTGTCACCAAAGAGAATTACTCTTTCCCCAAGCCTTTCTTTTAAAATTTCAAATGCCTTTCTTATCGGCCGGCAGACAAGTTCAATCATCTGCATCTTCATGCTGTCAATCAAATTCGCCGGCGTATCACAAGCTTTCAGTTTCCCGTTATAAAGAAAACCCACCCTGTGGCACCTGTCTGCTTCATCCATGTAAGGAGTTGCAATAACAATTGTTATGCCCCGAAGATTAATATCATAAAGTATCTTCCAGAATTCTCTCCTGGTGAGGGCATCTACCCCTGTTGTAGGTTCATCAAGTATTACAAGGTCCGGCGTGTGAATGATAGTTGCGGCAAGGGCAAGTTTCTGCTTCATGCCGCCCGAGAGATATTCGGCAAGCCTGCCGGAAAATGGTTCAAGATTGGTAAACCGAAGCTGCCTGACTATTCTTTCTTCTTTTTCATCCACAGGCACATTGAAAAGTTCTGAGTAAAAATCAAGATTTTCCCTTACGGTAAGATCTCCATAAAGAGAAAATCTTTGCGAGAGATATCCGATTCTTTGCTTTAATTTTTCCCCTTCCTTTGCGGTATCTGCTCCAAAAACTTTTACATCACCCCGGGTAGGCGTCATAACCGTGGAGATTATTCTAAGAAGGGTTGTCTTTCCCGCGCCGTCCGGGCCGATAATGCCGAAGATTTCACCCTTTGGTATCGAAAGATTAAGATTATCCAGGGCGGCAATTTTTTTCCCGTACAGGTGGGTAAGATCTTTTATATTAATTATAATATCGCTCATTATTGCACAAAGATTTTCACATCAGCAGGCATCCCGGGTTTTAACTTCTGCTCCTTATTCTGCACAAGCACTTTAACTTTAAAGGTCAGGGTTACCCTGTCTTCCTTTGTCTGAATATTTTTGGGAGTGAACTCTGCTTCAGGAGAAATATATGCAACGGTTCCCTGGAAAACTTCATCGGGAAAAGTATCAACTGTTATTTCAGCTTTTTCGTTAATCTTTACAAATCCAAGCTCTTTTTCGGGAATATAAACATAAATCCACACCTGGTCAAGATCGGCAACTGTTATCATGAAAGTTCCCGCGGGCACAAGCTCGCCTATCTCAAACATCTTTCTTGTTACCCAGCCATCCACCGGTGAGTTTACCTTTAAATCCCGCACCTGCTCGGCTGCATAATCCCTTGAAGCCTTTGCCTGCTTTAACTGAGCCTTTGCAACATAAATTTCCTGCCGGCTCACTGCTACCTGAATTTTTCCCGATTGTGCGCCCGATAAGTTTGCATTTGCCTGATCAAGAGATCCCTTTGCCGCCATCAGTTCCTTCTGCTTTATTTCAATTTGAGCTTTTGCTGCTATGGCTAAATCATAAGCCGCTTTTGCCTGCTTTATATTTTCAGATGCAATCCTCTTCTGGGCAACTGAAGACTCATAAGCATTTCTTGCCGCATCAAGACTCTGGGCTGATATAAAGCCCTGTTTATAAAGCTCCGTTGCTCTTTTATAATCGTTGGAAGTCTTCAGCAGTATAGATTCAGCCTGCAGAAGAGCCGCCTTGCTGCTTTCATAGAATGCCTTTGCCTGTTTTATCTGGCTTTCAGTCTGCTGAATCTGAAGATCATAAGCAGTCTTTGCCTGCTGGTAGCGGCTGAGGGATGAATCGGTAACTGCTTTTGCGGCATCAATCGAGCTTGTAGTTTGCTTCTCGGTATAAACCGAACGGTTTACAGTCTGGGGAAGCCGCTTTTCAGCCGCCGCCAGGGCAGACTCTGCGGCACGAAGATTTGCCTCAATCTCTTTATTTTCAAGTATGATGCAAAAATCGTTTTTCTTAACTTTAGTGCCTTCTTCAGGGATTGTTAAAACTTTGCCTGTCACTTTTGCACTTAAATCATATTCAGTGGCTTCAATGGTTCCGGTTGCATCAAGATGTGTGACCTTGCCATTACCGCATCCTGAAAGAGGAAGAAAAAAAAGAAGAGCTATCATTAAAAACAAGGCTCTCCTGTAAATTACTTCCTGCACGGCAAACCCCCAATTCCATTAAATATGCTGCATTGAAGGGTGAATTATGGAACCTGATTTCTATTTCATGGCAGGTAAATCCTTTCTGTTTGTCATTATTAACGCCCAGGAGGAATGCGACAAACTATATTTTCCTTCGTTCGTTTATTCAAATATTTGTTTTATTAAATAACTCCTCTACAAATTCCAAATATTCTACAGCATCTTTGCGGTTATGGTTAAATTCCCGTCATACAAATCCAGATTGCGGCTTTGGCGCATTCGGTTAGCTATAATTTCAATGTCTTCATTGCCTGATATCTGACTTAATTTATCAATTATCTTCACATGATGGCCTGTTTTGCTGCGAACCCTGTAACCATATTTTGCGATTAAAGCAATCCCTAATTTTATCAACGCATCATATGCAAATTTGAATATTACTTCATCAACATCAGACCCCTGGCAATGTCCAGATCTCTTTTGGCAGACAGGTAGAACTGGGTGATCTGATCGTCTTTGAAATTAATCCGCTGGAAATAACCATCGTCAAAGTTTATCATTTTAATTCTATCAGCTTTTTAGAAAATATCTTCTTTAAAAAAGCGTCCCCTGTTTTTTGCTTTTTTTTGAAATCCTCTGCATCATAATTAATAATGTTAATCTCTCTGCCGATCTCTTTCTGAAGTTTATTTATCTTTTTCTGCAAGTCTATAACAGAATGTTTGCCCACCATTAAAAGATCTATATCGCTATCTGCATCCATAGTGTTTTCTGCGTAAGAGCCAAATATAAATGCTTTGCTTATCCCCGGAACTTTGTGTAAAATTTCTTTAATTTTCCCCTCGACCCCCACAGTTTTTAAAAATATATCTTTATAACTGTCCAGAATGGGATAGCTTTTGTTAAGAAAAAAATATCGTTCCTTGCCGCGGAATTCACTTTTGAGTATTCCTTCTTTTTCAAGTTCTTGAAGCTTTCGATGGAGATTTTTGAGATCCAAATCCAGGAGCCTCGCAAGTTCATTTACATAATGACTTGTTTCCGGATTTAGAAAGAAGTAGTCCAAAACTTTAATTGTGATTTTTGATCGAAATGTTATCATCATTTATTACCATGTTTATGGTAATAATTTACCATGCAGCTGATTCTTTTGTCAAGTCTGATCTTTATCCTTCCTCAAATCGGCAAGGATTTCTTTTATTTCATCGCCGTGCTCCAAAGATGCATAAACGCATCCCCAGGCGTTCTCAAGCTGGTAAATGCCGCTTTGGTAAACGCCGGGGTAAGCAGAATCCTGATAAGACCTCACCAGATGGGGAATATTTTGTTCCGTTAGAATGGAGTCCATTAATTGCGCTTCAATTTCATTTTCAAGAGTGGCTATTTTTATTTCTTCCATTACCCGCCTCCTCTTAACTTAAAAGCATTAACTGCCAGATATGTTCCAATAATTACTGCTACTCCGCTCAACCACTGCGGCATTT
>JAMDEM010000006.1 GCA_023486985.1 Bacillota bacterium | reverse complement strand
ACTCTTGCCCGCTGGCTGATTATTGAAGCAAGCCAGGTAGCGGTGAGAGTTGACGGACCGCTTAAATCCTTCTATTTAAGAATCAGGTATAAAAAGGGACACAATGTAGCAGTAGTGGCGGCGGCAAAAAAGATGACCTGTTTAATATGGCAAATGCTTTGCAAAGAGGAAATGTATAAATGGGCTCCTCCTTTACTAACTCAGGAAAAGCTTCGTAAGCTGGAGCTTCTAGCTGGAATGCCCAGAGAAAAAAGCGGACCTAAAAAGGGGAAAGCTTCAGAAGGCGGCCGGCCAGCATACCAGGCAAAACGCCGGGTTGATAAAAGCATGGCTCGAATAGCTCAGGTTCAATATGAGGAGCTTGTAAATCAATGGAAGGAAAAGAATCCTTCAAAAGAAAGACAGCGCTTGATAAATCAGATAGTTGCCGGAGGGGATACATAACACATTCTGATCTTCAAAAGCTGTTTACAGGGCAAATTAAGAGGTCACTTTAAAAGAGGAAGGAGAAAAAAGAATGAATCCCTAAAAAATAATTGACATTTTCAGTAATAAGGATACTTAGAAAAGACAAGCCAAGAATGAGGATAATCACAGAAAGCCATAACACAGTTATTAACGCGATGCCTGATGTTTTTTTATTACTCATCATCCCACACACCGCCTGAAATAATTTTGAAGGAAGAGTTAAACTTGTTTAATATTTTACCCTTAACTTTTATATTCTAAACCTGAGCAATTTTCTCCTTCAAAAAAACTTTGAACTATTTTTCAATTATTTCAAACAATCTTCCCATCTCTCAAAGTAAGAGTCCTGCCGGAAATTTTTGCCATTTCCTGGTCGTGGGTCACAATTAAAAATGTGGTGCCGAGCTCTTTATTCAAAGCCTTTATAAGACTGATTAATTTTTCTGAATTTTGTGTATCAAGCTCGCCTGTAGGCTCATCGGCAAGAACAATTCCGGGTGAATTCACCAGGGCTCTTGCAATGGCAACTCTCTGGGCTTCTCCTCCGGAAAGCTCATTCCATCTGAAATCTTTCCTGTGTTCCAGTCCCACAAGGGCAAGCATTTCTTCTGCGTGCTTTAGCCTCTCTTTAACCGGTATCCCCGCATATTTTAAAGGAAGGGCAACATTTTCAACCGCAGTAAGATGGGAGATAAGATTAAACTGCTGAAAGATAAATCCAATATTTTTTCTCCTGAATCCAGGAAGCGCGGAGTCACTTATCATTGCCATATCCGTGCCGCTTAGAATAATCCGTCCGCATGTGGGGCGGTCAAGACAGCCGATTATATTAAGAAGAGTTGACTTCCCGCTTCCCGAAGGTCCCCATATGCTTAAAATTTCACCTTTATCAACGGTAAAGTTTAAATCCTGAAGGGCTTTTACTTCTTCGGCTTTACGAAAATATATTTTTGAAAGTTTTTCAATTTCAAGCAATGGCATGATTTTTCCCTTAGCCCCCTCAATTCAATCCTCTCCCCGGTGGGGAGAGGAACATCATGAGATTCTTCACTTCTTTCAGAATGACATTTTGTAACTTCATCGCCCCTTCCTATTAGGTCGGAACGCACCTCCTCGCAATGACACCCAGAAGCCCCCTCACCTCAATCCTCTCCCCTGTGGGGAGAGGGATATCATGAGATTCTTCACTTCTTTCAGAATGACAATTATCGCCGAAACAATTTTTCTTTATACACCATAATCATAAACTTCGGCAGTGCCATAAGGCGCTGGAACCGGGAAGGCTCCTTGAAAAACCTGTAAAACCACTCAAGCCCCAGCTTAATAAAAATGTCCGGTGCCCGTTTTAACTTTCCCGACAATACATCAAAGCTCCCGCCCACGCCTATGCAGACTGGAACTCCAAGAATTTCCCTGTTGTTTCTTATCCATTTCTCCTGTCTCGGAAAACCCATGGCGGCAAGCAAAATATCAGGCTTGCACCTCTTTATATCCTCAATCACTCCGGCATCATCAGTAAAGTATCCGTGATGTGTCCCGGCAATTTTCAATCCCTCGCGGAATTTGCATAAATTCTCAGCAGCAGCTTCCGCTATTCCCGGCTTTGCGCCGAGAAGATAAAAAGACCATCCTTTTTTTATAGCAAGCTCTGAAAGCCTGTATATAATATCTATGCCGGCAACTCTTTCGGAAAGAACTTTGCCTTTCTTTTTCGCCGCCCACAAAATCCCCACCGAATCAGGCACAACAAGATGAGCGCTGTTTATAACTTCTTTGAATTCTTTATCGTAAGAAGCGGTTACAGCCATCTCTGTTCCGAGAGTTACCACCTGATGAAAGCCGCCATCTTTAATGAATTCTTCTGTTTTCTGCAGAACCTCTTCCATGTTAACCCGGTCAACCTGAAGTCCCAGGATTTCAACTCTTTCAGGCATTGGCAAGAACCCATTTTTTAATGTCTGAGGCAAGGGATGAGGCATGACGAAATTCGCCAATATCGTCAATAAGGCTTCCGCAGATAATCTCCTGCCTGTCGGAGATTATTCTTAAGGAGGCTATATCTTTTTCATGGGATACTCTTATCTCTTCCACTTCATTCCAGGGAATGAGGGTATGCCCGGTTTTTATTCCCAAGAAATAACGGGAAATTGAAATGTTTTCCCTGTCAAGGGCAAGCACAGCTTTATAACCCAGAGAAATAAATAAAACAATAATAAACAAAGCACCGATAATAAAATAATAAGCATAATTCCCGGTATAAACAGCGGTATCGTATATGGACTGCGCTAAGCCAAACCGCATGAATGAAACTATAATTGAGAGCATGGCAAAAGTAACCGAAGTAAATAAAACCTTCACGAGAGAAAACTTCCATGAATAAAGCCGTTTCCCGTCAATATCCTTAAAACTTACAAAACCGGGACCGGCATCAGCAGGAATTTCCTCCATAAGATGGGGATATTTTTTTACCCTGGCAATAAAGGGAATATCAAAGTCGGAAGAAGAGATTTTAACTTCAGCTTCTCCGGTTAAATCGAGGAGTGGGCAGTTTAAAATCTTTGCGGCATCTTCTGCAATATTATGAAGCTCAATGGAGTACAGGTTGCTTTCAAACACCGGTATTTCCTGTGCAGAATCAGCCAGAGAAACCAGCCATGTTCTTACCGTTTTCTCTTTCACGCCTGTATCTCTTTTTTCAATTCTTACAACAAGACTTTCCCCCAGCAAGAATTTTAATGCCGGCACAAAAAAATTTTTCTTTATAACTATGTTTTCTTTGTTAAAAATTATTTTTGTCTGATTTGATCTTATGTAAAGGCCGAATAAGACAACAATTACAGAAGCAACGATAAGAATGGGGAAAACTTTAACCAGAAAGAAGTAATTTTCTCCGCTAAGCTGCGGTGCATTGGCAAAAAAATAGGATGACCCCGCCAGAAGAAGACATCCGATAAAAATTATTGAAATGCCAAGAAATTCTTCCCCCATATGGGAAAACTTTATAACTCCCCTGCCTTCGGAAAATTTTGTGTATTTCATATTCCCACCTTCTCCCTCGCCGGATGAATATTATCTTAGCTGATACTGCCAATTCTCCTGCATACAAGGATAAAACTTTTATAACATAGAATTGACTTCTCCTGTCATAGATTTGATTTAGCACTTTTGAAATGTTTGTAAATGCTTTGGCAAAGCATTTACAAACTTAATGGCTGACAAAACTTTGCGAATTTCGCAATCCCCCTAACCCCCTTTATTAAAGGGGCAAGAGGATTTCAATTGGAAAGGAAGATACTTGTGAGATTTTCAAGAACGCTTATTGTGCTTATTTTTGTAATGCTTTTTTTTGTCTCGTCCGTTTACGGGCGTGATGAAATTCTTCCTCTAAAATATGTTAAGCCCGGCATGAAAGGTTACGGGAAAAGCGTCTTTAAAGGGACAACCGTTGAAACTTTTCCCATAACCGTAATCGGAATTATGAAAAAGCGTATCGGCGAAAGCGATATGATTCTTATACGGATTGACGGCGGTTATGTAACCCGGCACAACACAGGCGTTATCGGAGGAATGAGCGGCTCCCCGGTTTATATTAACGGAAAGGTTATCGGAGCCATTGCTTACGGATGGGGATTCCCAAAAGAACCGATTGCAGGCGTAACCCCTATCGAAAGCATGCTTAAATCACTGCCGCTTAAATATAAGAAAAGTGCATTGGAATATTCAAAAGACCCGCATCTGCTTTCAAATCCGGTGCAAATCTCGGGGAAAAAATATTCAAAGGTAAAAATTCTTGAAAAACCCCCGGTTAACCAGAAGTTTATTGAACCAGGCACCATGGTCATGACGCCGCTTCATTCCACCTTCCAGGTGAGAGGCTTAAGCGAAAGAACCCTTAAAAAAATCTCTTCCCGCTGGGAGTCTTTTAACTTTATGCCTGTGGAAAGTTTTTCCGGCGGAAATGTGCCCGCAAAAGCTCCCTATCTTGTTCCGGGCTCTGCCGTGGGCTTGCAGCTCTTAAAAGGCGATATTGACATTTCTGTAACCGGCACTCTTACTTACAGGGACGGGAACACCTTTCTTGCCTTTGGCCACCCCTTTGAATTAATCGGCAATTCAAGCCTGCCCCTTACCGCTGCTTATATAGATGCAGTCTTTTCAAGCTACGAGCGCTCCTTTAAACTTGCCTCTCCCATTGCAGTGGTTGGAACAATAAGTGAAGACAGGCTCTGGGCTGTTTCAGGAACAATCGGAAAAATTCCGCCTATGATTCCCGTTAACATCAGCATCGTTGATGAGGAGCGGGGCTTGAAAAAAGCTTTTCACTTTAAAGCAGTCAATGACCCAAATCTAACAATCCTTGCAGTCAGCGCGGCTCTCATGGAATCTCTCGGCTCTACCGCCGGCGTGGGCGCTCAATCCACTGCAACAATTGACTATCATTTTTATCCAAAAAATCTTAAGGACTTTCATTTTACCGATGCCGTCTTCGGCAGCAGCATAGATGCACTGGCAGGCTTACAGCTTTCAAAATATCTTGAAATTTTTTATTTGAACGATTTTCAGCAAATTGACCTTAGTAAAGTTGACATGGTTGTTCATTTAAACTCGGAAAGAAAAACTGCTGCCATAGGCAAAATATATGCCGAAAAAGCCAATTTAAAGCCAGGCGAGCCGCTGGAACTCGGCATTGAAATAAAACCTTACGGAGGAAAACCCCAGATTAAGAAGATAAAGGTTGCTCTTCCGCCTGATATAAGTTTTGGCGGAATCAAGGTCGGCGTTTCCGGCGGAAGCGAAGCTTTCCTGATGAAAAAACGGCTTTTTATAAACGAGCCAAACCCCACCAACATTTTACAGGTGATGAAAGATTTAAAGGAAAAAGAAAAAAACAATCAGATAGTTGTTAAAATTATTCTGCCCAGAAACGGCGCCACGGTAGCCGACGAACAGTTTTATTTTCTTCCTCCCTCAATGATAGATATTCTCAGCCGCACTTCTTACAGCGATATCTTCATAGAAAGAGATGTAATAACACGGACTTTTGAAACTCCTTATTTTGTCCACGGCTTTGATTTTATGTGGGTTCTGGTGGAAAAAGAAAAAAAGGAGGAATCAAAGAAAAATCCCTCCGGCTCTGATTTTGCTTCTTCCGGGAACGATAAAAAAATTAAGCTTCAGGCTGAATCTCCTTCAGTGCAGCCTTCCGAGGAAGAAGGAACGGGCGCAGCAAAGGAAGATATGAAAAAGCCCGTTCCCCAAACCATTACTGAGAAGGCTTCTATATCAGCGACAAAACGGTGGGATTCTCTCAACTTTCATGATTTTGAAAAAGGAGCATTCACAAACATCTCCTGCACAAGCGACGGCATATTAAGCCTTGCGCCGGCTTCAACAATCCTGCACGAAACCAATGAGCCTTTTATCTGGTCCCTGGCTTGCGACTCCCAGGGAAATATATACGCCGGAACCGGCAACAGCGGAAAAATATTAAAAATCAGCCCTTCGGGAAAATCAGAAATTTTTGCCTCCACGGGAGAAACTTTTGTAAATTCTCTTGCTGCAGATGAAAATGGCAATATCTATGCCGGCACTTCGCCTCACGGAAAAGTTTTTAAAATAAACCCCGCGGGCAAAGTTTCACTTATCTTTGAAACTTCGGAAAACTATATCTGGTGCGTAAAATTAAAAGATGGAAATTTGTGGGCTGCCACGGGAAACCCCGGAAGAATTTACCGTATTGATCCATCGGGCAAAGCAAATCTCTTCTTTGATTCAGGCGAGATGCACATAAGGTCTTTTGACTTTGATGCGCAGGGAAATATAATTGCCGGCACAGGCAACAACGGAATAATTTTCAAGGTTACTCCCGACGGCAAAGGAATTTCTCTGGCAACCTGCATGGATGTTTCAGTAGACTCGGTGCTTACAGACAGGGAAGATGTAATCTGGGCAGCTTCCGGAAACAGTATCTACAGAATTAAAAACGGCATTTTGAAAAAAACCGGACTGGACGAAGATCTTGTAACCTTTCTTGCTCCCGGCGCAAATGGAGAAATTTATGCCGCCACGGGCCATCACGGCAGGCTCTATAAACTGGAGCCTTCCGGGAAGATTACAATGCTTTATTCATCCGGCTACGGTCAAATTCTTTCCATCCTTAAGACGGGAAATGGTGAACTTTATTTTTCAAGCGCCGCCCCGGCAAAAGTTTTAAAAATGACGGGAGAGCCGTCAAATGAGGGTATCTATGAATCAGCCGTTTTTGACGCAAAAAGCTTTTCCCGCTGGGGAAATATAAGATGGGATTCCGTATCCGGCAAAACTTCAAGGATAAGCATTTATACCAGAAGCGGAGATACTCCAACACCTGATGAAAAATGGAGCCCATGGCAGGGCGAGTACTCGGACCCGTCCGGGCAGCAGGTTTTAAGTCCTTCGGGAAGATTCATTCAATACAGGATAAATATGAAAAGCGGCGATATAACCCCTCTTCTGAACGGCATTTCCATTTTTTTCAAAAATGCAGGCAGCGCTCCTGATGTAACGCTGATATTTCCAGCCGGGCAGGAAATGCTTTCAGGCAGGCTGCCGATAAGATGGAAGCTTGAAGATGTGGCCATCGAGGACTTTGCCGCTGACTTGTATTACTCAAGCGATGAAGGAAAAACATGGAATGTCTTGAAAAAATTTGCTCCCCTCTCAACCGATACTTCAGGCTTGCAAAAACAGGCACCTTCCGCCAGTGAGCAGACATTCTTATGGGATACAAAATCAGTAAAGGACGGAACCTATCAGATAAAAGTGGTTTCTTTCCCGCGGGCAAACCCGGCCGATAAATTTTCCACTACAGAAGCGATATCCAAAACCTTTACAATCTGTAACACCTCTCCGGAACTTCTTTTTCTGGGGGAAGAAACAAAAGAAGGTTTTACCACTCTCAAAGGCATTGCAAAATCCGCTCTGGTGAATATTTACCAGGTATCCTTCAGAGTTGACCGGGGAGAATGGCAGCCCGCAGTATCAAGTGACGGCTTTTTTGACTCCCCCAGGGAAGAATTTTTAATAATACTGCCTTCCAGTGGAAGGCATACGATTGAAATAAAAGCGCAGGATGAAGCCGGAAACACTACATGTATAAAAAGAGAGATTTAACCTCCAGCCCTCTCTCCGGAGGAGAAAGGGCTGGAGTGAGGGGACACTAGGCAAATCTTGAAAGGACATCAGTGAAGCGTGATATGGCTTCCCCGGGCTTTAAGTCCATCTTTTTAGTATTCGTTATGCAGTCATTTATGTGGTCGGTAACATAAAGGATACCAACCCGGTAAAGGGCTGATCTTACTGCAGAAATCTGCTGCAGAATCATTTCGCAGTCCTTTTTCTCTTCAACGAGCTTTTGCAAGCCCCTTATCTGCCCTTCTATTCTTTTGAGCCTGTTTTGAAGCTCCATTTTAATGCTCCTTTTTAACTCTAATGTCTACCGCCGATAGACACAACGTAACCAAGCACTGCCCCGTAAATTGTGGCAATGTATGGGTTGCACATTATTGATCAGCCATAGCCAGCTCTGGACGAAATATAACTTATGCCGTAACCTATAACGCCTCCAAGCAATATTCCAATAACAACTATCAATTTTTCCATAAACTTCATCTCTTTTCAGGGAAGTAAACTACTTCCGGCGCGGCCCTCAGCCACCAGAGTCACAGGAAGATTCCCTACGGGAGAAAGTAAAACCCGCAAAACTTGCCTTTACTTTTTCACTCCCGCAGGCAGGGCATTTAGGATTGTTGTCCCTGCTTGACATTATAAACTCCTCAAAAACAGCGTCGCAATTATCGCACTTGAAAACTTTTATCGGCATTATCCACTCTCCTTTCAGCTTAATTATTTTCGAGCTATTAAAACCACAGGCGCACGTCCTTGAAATAACGTGAGAAAACAAGCTTTGCTTATTTTACTTCATCTATAACTTTTTTAAGTATCTTTTCTACCTCTACACCAAGTTTTTCAATGCCCGCTCCAGGGAAAAAGGATGCGAGCAAGGACGGTCTTAAAAGACTTATCCTGACTTTTCCACCCGCTTTGTAAACATTGATTTTGCACGGCATCATAAGTCCAATATTTATGTCTTTCTCCAGGGCTTCTTTTGCATATTTTACATTACAGACTTCGATTATCTTGAGATCCTCCCGTTCAAAACCTTTCTCCTTAAAAGTTGCTTTCACATCATGAATGTGAAGCACCCTGAAATTGTTCCCGGGTATCTTCTTCTCAAAAAGAGCCACCACTTCATCAAAACTTTTGTTTGTATCAACCGTGTAATCAAGCGCCAGTT
>JAMDEM010000183.1:1099-8859 GCA_023486985.1 Bacillota bacterium | reverse complement strand
CTAAAAAACGCCCATAATAATGGTGCGTTTCGGTATTTCATGGTGGGCGGAACAGGATTTGAACCTGTGACCTCCTCGGTGTAAACGAGATGCTCCACCGCTGAGCTATCCGCCCGTTATTGCAGTTTGGTGACCCCGACGGGATTCGAACCCGTGATCTTCGCCGTGAAAGGGCGACGTCCTAAGCCGCTAGACGACAGGGCCGCATTACATTGTAGCGCCCGTTCCCCGAACGGGCTGTATATTTAAGACCGGGCTGGTTCTCAGCCCTATAATCATATGGTGGGCCCACCAGGATTCGGACCTGGGACCAACCGGTTATGAGCCGGTCGCTCTACCGCTGAGCTATGGGCCCCCATCACTTGCAGAGGATATTATAAACCAAATGGCAGCGGAGGTCAAGCACTGTATTAAAACTTTTTAATGTATGTCCCTCTATTTTTTGCGGTAAACATCTTTTCTGTGGCGGATAATATGAAACCGGGTTTCTTTGCCTGCCACATCATAGCGAATCCGCCACTCCCCGATGCGAAGCCTCCACATTCCAATATCTACAGAGGATAGCTTCTTTACGTTTTTGCCGGAATAGGGGTCATTTTTCAATTCCAGCAGAGCTGCTTCGATTTTTGGCTTCATATCTGCTGGAAGCTTCTTTAAATCTTTTAGAAAGACTTTTGAGGGTATAAGATGATAAGTTTCTTTCATCTTATTTTCGAATAGCGACAATCCAGGGGAAACCCGTGATGACACATGAGAAAACAAGCTTTGCTTACTTCTCTCTTAAGATTTTAAAAATGTCTTCTTCAGTTCCTGCCTCTCCCAGCTTAAATTGCTTATGGCTTTCTTTAAGCGCTTTTATGGTTTCTTCGTCAGCTGCTTCCGCTCCTATTTCTAATATATCCAGGTAATCTTCGGGGTTCAGAATAACAGCAGACAATTTACCGCGTCTTTTAACAAAAAATGTGTAATCCCTATCGCACACTTCATCAAGGAGCTGGCCAAAGTGCACCCTGGCATCATGAGCATCTATCGTTTTCGTTGTAACTTTTCTTTTAATATGAAACACCTCAATTAATCAATTGATGCATTAATCATCTCATGGGTTAGTCATTCTGTCAAAGCGGGGGAAGCAATCCAGGTTTAAAAACTCTTCTCAATCCACTCAGGAAGATGGTGTATCAGCTTTTTCAAAATCTGCCCGGCATTTTCTGCATAAACTTGAAAGTTTCCTTCGTAGGCTTCGCCTCCGCTGCTGCCTACCAGATCTGTGACTCCGCGCAAAATAAGGCACCTTGTATTATTCCGGCAGGCGACCCAGGCAATCGCACCGGACTCCCAATCCCCTGCAACTGCACTATATTTTGATTTCAACCCGGTAATATCTTCTGCTCTAAGATCACGATCTCCAGATACAAGGAGTGTTTTGCGGACATCCTGAGGATAGTTTTCGCCAATCCACGATAAATCAATATCAGTTGCATAACAGGCAATTGCTTCATCGAAGTCCAGCATTTGTTCAATAATATCATATACTATTGTCCGCTCTGCCAGGATAATGGTGCTTTTTTCTATCTCGCCTTCAAATCCGCCGCATGTGCCCAGATTGACAAGAAGCTTTGGAGACCACCTGTCAATCACATATTGTGTGGAAGCGGCCGCTGAAATTTTTCCCCAGCCGCCGTGGAAAAAAACAACAGGCTCTTTAAGTCTGCTTATTTCCCGCTCAACGAAAAACCACTGGCCGTATGGAGATACCAGTGGCTCCGCTTCTGGAAATATTTCACCCAGAGCTTTCCATTCTGTATCGGAAGATATAATTATTACGGTCTTTATTTTAGGCTGTTCAATCATAACTTTATCCAGAAAGGGTTTTTTCCCGCTTCGGCAAGCAGAAGCCATGCTGCCGCTCCGGTATGCGCGCAGTTGTAATAAAGCCACGGCTTGCCGTCGGAAAAATATAATCCTGTTGTCAGGGCTTCAGTGGATGCCGCCGGCACGGCGCCGTTTTTAAGCACATTTTTTTCAATCTTTGCAATACATTGTTTTCTCCTGTCAGCCTGCTTTGTTGCATAATAAGCACAAGCCATCTGGGCAGTCCCTTCAAACCAGATGCCGTCTTTGTCTTCATTGAAATCAAATCCCCCGTCAACGGCAAGGTGTTTTTCTGCGTATTTCAAAGCCCGCAGGTAAGTTCCGCTGCTGTCAAGAAGAGCCAGAACAGTCCACGCCTGGGCATCCAGCGTAACAATTCCGTTATTGATGCTCACGCCGTCTTCTTTTGTGCCAATCCAGAATTTCCCCTCCCTGTCATCCCACATGGCGGAAACAAATTTCTTTGCATATTCGGCTCTCTGCTTCCATCTGGAATCTTTTGTTATAAGGTATAGTTTTTGAAAAGCGGCGTATACGTCAATATTGTGCTCAGTTGACTTCCAGAGCATTTTATGCGGGTTTGGCTCCCATCCGCGATAGCCGCCTGTGTATCCCCCGGCTCCTCTTGTGTCATAACAGTTTGATTGTATCCACTCACCGATGCGTTTTGCAGCATCAAGATATTTTTCACCGCCAGTAATCTCATAGTGGGTAAGGAGTGCAGTCATAACCCATGCCATGTTGCCGGTGTATGTTCCCAGTTGTTCCGGATCATTCCACTGAGGCAGACGGACTGTGCCTGATTTGCCGTTGGGCGCCCAGCCGGGCGGCAGTACCAGATCGCCTCCCATATATGCATTTCTAAGGCGGCCGTCATTGTAAAAGCGATCATGGTTCTGAGCATAGACGAAGGCATCGGCAACCAGTGTTGCATTTTTAATATCGCCGCAGGCATCAAAGGCAAGAAGGACAAGGGCATTGTCATAGCTTAAGGCTACATTCTGCATAATCTTGTTAAAATATTTGCTTGATGTGGTAGTTTCGTAGCTTATTATAAAACGGGGCTGGTCAAGTATGGCTTTGTCATACTTCATCTCGTCAATAAAAAATGCAATATTTTTCTTGTTCTCTTTTGCACTGGCTATCCATCCAAAGCCGCCCAGAACATAACTTAAATCTTTTTCGCTTAAATCAATCGAATACTGCTTCCAGTCAGTGGTAAGCGTGATGAGTCCGGTTGATGCTCCGGGCGAGGAATCAGGATAAGACGCGGTGGGAGCTCCGCTAACCGGATCTCTTCCAACGCCAAGGGCAAAAAATTCTACCCGCTCGCCGCCTTCGGCTCCTCTTGCCCAGAAGGTTAGCTTTGCTGCGCCCCGCAGATCAATGCCTGCATTGGGATATGTTCCCCAGTTAGGCTTTGGAGCTGTCCCACTGTCTTCCAGAACCCCGTTCATAAAATACCATCCGCCCGGGCTTGAGTCTTTCGGATTAAAGACGCACTTGATGCAGTTGGAACCATCGCGGGGATTTTCGTGACAGGACTCATCCATGGAAGGCACAGATTCAGGGCTGCCCATTCTTGCACGGCAGTTAAAATGATTTCCTGCCGCACCATAGTCGGCGTAAACATAGTAAGCGGAATTATAGCAATTCAATACTGCGCTCAAATATCCTAAAGTCGGAGAATTCCCATCTGCCGCAAATACATCTGATTCGCCAGCCGGTGGTTTGCCGGGATGAGGGAGGCTCCAGCCAATGTAAATAACGACCACCAGCATTATGAGCCACAATATTTTCTTTCTCATGTATATCATGCCTCTCTAATCTGAAAAGATTCTTTTGTGAAGAGGATGATTCCTTTGAAACCGATAAACCAGGGTCAGACCTTTATTACAAAAGCCTGACATCCTGAAACCGGGCAGCCCGGGACAGTACTTTTTTAAAGGAACTTCCTCTGGTGTTTCGAATCTTACAAAGGTGGGAAAAAGAAGTAAACTTGTTTTGCGGCACGTTCATTCATGGGCGTGCGCCTGTGATGTTAATAGTTCGAAAATAAGGCAAGCTTGTTTTCTCACGTTATTTCGCGGGCGTGCGCCTGTGATGTTAATAGTTCGAAAATAAGGCAAGCTTGTTTTCTCACGTTATTTCGTGGGCGTGCGCCTGTGATTTTAATAGTTCGAAAATAAAAACGCGTTGCAAGGAGGGGAGATGTTATGAAAAGACTTGTTTTAATTTGTTTTGTGGTCTTACTTGCTGTTTTTCTGATTTTACCGCCTGATGCACATTCAAAATCCATCAGATTTGAAATTCGTCTGGTGGATATTTCCCCTGTCAGTAATGAAACTTCAATGAAACTCAGGGGAGAAAACGAAACTTTACATGTTTTTAGAAACGTAGTTGTAAATGAAACAGATATTAACGAAGCTCTCCTTATAAAGAATGGGGAAAATATATCAATTCTAATTCGCCTGAAGCATGACAGTGCTGTGAAGTTTGATGATTTTGCCATGAGAAACAGAGACGGCAGAATGGCAGTAGTAATTGATGGGGAGCTGATTGCAGCTCCGCCGGTGCCTCTTTATCCGCAAGGGCAGGCTCTTATACCGGTAAAACTTTCAGAAAAAGAAGCAAAGGATATAGTTGACAGATTGAATAAAGAATAAGGCAAGCTTGTTTTGCGGCATGACACCCCGCAGCAAAGCTGCAGGGTCTTCGATCGCAAAATAAACAAGTTTGTTTTCTCACGTTCTTTCATGGACGTGCAGTCTGAGATTTTGAATGGCTCGAAAATAAAAATGCACATTCCGGACGGATATTTAAGCCCTGTAACTTATGGAAGCCTTTACGCAGTCATGATACCCCTGTGGTACCGGGCTTCAAAGGTTTTAAAGAAAAAGCTGAAAGCCAGGGAAGTTCCTTATCTTGCCATGGCTTCTGCTTTTACATTCGTTATAATGATGTTTAACATACCTCTTCCCGGCGGCACCACGGGCCACGCCGTGGGAGCAGCTCTTGTTGCAATTATCCTGGGACCATGGTCTGCTCTTATGGCTGTATCGGTTGCCTTGATAATACAGGCACTTCTTTTTGGAGACGGGGGAATTACCGCAATAGGCGCCAACTGCTTTAATATGGCTTTCATAATGTCGTTTTCAGGATATTACATCTATAAATTATTATCCACCGGCGCCGGGCTTCTCTCATGGCGAAGAATTGCCGCCGCGGCAATTGCAGGCTATGTTTCATTAAATCTTGCAGCTCTTTTTACCGCGGTAGAACTGGGAATTCAGCCCCTCATTGCTCATAAGCCTGACGGGACTCCCCTTTATGCACCATATCCTCTTAATATTGCAATACCGGCTATGGCTATTGGTCACCTACTCTTACTGGGTTTCATTGAGGCAATTGTTACCGCCTTTGTTTTTGTCTATATTGCAAAAACAGACCCATCTCTCCTTGGTTTTAAGGAAACCCTTCCCACTCCCCCGCAGGGAAAGGCTCCAGGGCCTGACCCTGTGTCCTCGTCCTCCTCTTTGCTCAAGAGGGGTGAGGGGGATGATGCAAGCTCATGAAAAGATACATAAAGCTCTGGATAGGCATTGCAATTCTTATAATCCTCACCCCTCTTGGATTAATTGCATCAGGCACGGCATGGGGGGAATGGACAAAAGAAGAAATAAAAAAAATGCTTGGCTTTGTGCCTGCAGGAATGGATAAGGTTTCGCATACGTGGAAGGCTTTTCTTGAAGGATACGGCTTTAAAGGCTGGGATTCGCCGTTTATGACATACTCTGGATATGCTCTTTCGGCTTTAATAGGAGTTGTCATCATAATTGCTGTGTCTTTCATACTGGGAAAATTGCTTTCTTCAAAGAATAGAGATAACAATGACAGGTCATGAATGGTTCTGTACAAAAGAATATAGTTTTTCAGAAGTTCCTTTTCCTGCGGCAAAGGCAGGAAAAAAAGGATTTGTTGACCGTACCCTTGGGGGCATCTTTTCTTTTTTCCGGGATGCAATAATATCTTCTGCTTATGCTGAGAAGAAAGGCTTCCTTCAATCAATAGACGCAAGGGTAAAAGTTGCGATAACAGCTGCTTTTCTTGTATTGGTAACTTTGATTCATCAGATTTATCTTCTTGCCGCACTGTATTTTGTTGTTTTTATTCTTGCCATTACATCAATGATAAGCGCTGCAGTATTCATATCCAGAGTATGGCTTTTCATCCCCCTTTTCACAGGAATCGTGGTATTGCCCGCCATTTTCAATGTTATAGTTCCCGGCGAGCCTCTTCTTGTGCTTGGGAAAATCGGCAGTACAGTAGTTGCCATAACAAGGCAGGGAGTTAATTCCGCTTTATTCATCCTTCTTAGAGTTGCGGTATCGGTATCAACAGTAGTTCTCCTTTTGCTTACAACACGGTGGCACTCAATATTAAAAGCTCTCAGAATTTTTAAAGTTCCCCGTACTTTTGTTTTTATTACAGGCATGACTTACAGGTATATACATCTTCTTTTAAGGCTTGTGGAAGAGATGCAATTTGCCGTAAAAAGCAGGATGATTGCAAAGCCCCGCATAAGAGGGGCACAAAAAAATGTAGCTTCCCAGATGGGAAACCTGATAAAGAAATCAATGGATATGAGCGAAAAAGTTTATACATCCATGATCTCAAGAGGCTATACAGGCGAAATAAAAACTCTTGACACTTTTTCACTTTCTTTCACGGATTATCTCTTTATCACAAGTGCAATAATTTTAATGGCAGCTTGTGTTTATTTGAATTATTTTTAATCCTCTCGCCTGAGTTATCCCCCTCTTTAACAAGGAGGGGGCAGGGGGAGTTAAAATTATCCCCTCTCCCCGCCGGGTGAAAGGGAGAAGGGGCATTTTTAGAAAGGAACTATGTCGGACAAAATCTTTGAACTGAAAAACGTAAGCTTTTATTATCTGGATAAGTTTCCGGCTCTACGGGAAATTAATCTTTACGTTGAGCCGGGCGAGAAAATTGTCCTCCTTGGCGCAAACGGAAGCGGCAAATCCACCCTCCTTCATATTCTTGACGGGCTTCTTTTCCCCCAGGAGGGGAATATACAATTTTTCAATCAGGCAATAAATGAAAACTCTTTTAACGACGAAAAATTCAATGCATTTTTCAGGAAGCGCGTGGCTTTCCTTTTCCAGAACCCAGATATTCAGCTTTTTTCATCAACGGTAAAGGACGACATCGCCTTTGCGCCGCTGCAGCTTGATATGAGCGCGGATGAAGTGAACAAGCGGGTTGATGAGGTTATGAAATTTATGAGAATTGAACATTTAAAAGAGCGCGCCCCGCATCAGTTAAGCCTGGGAGAAAAGAAAAAGGTTTCCATCGGCACGGTGCTTTCCTTTAATCCCGATGTTCTTCTTCTTGATGAGCCCACGGCAGGTCTTGATCCAAGAAGCGTGAGAGAAGTGGTTGATTTGATAATAGAAGCCAATGAATCAGGAAAAACCATAATAACTGCAACTCATGATCTTCATATTGTATCGGAAATCGCCGACAGGGTTTATGTTTTAAACGATGAAAAAAGAATTGCCGCTTCCGATAGCACAAAAAATATTCTGATGAATGAGGACCTTCTTCATAAAACCAATCTTATTCATATCCACGAGCATGTTCACGAAGACCTCTGGCACACCCATACCCACGCCCACCACGACCTTCACGAGCACGAACATTAATAATTGTGTAACTGGGGTTATTTAAAATCCCCCTCTTTGCTAAAGGGGGGGCACGATACTCCGCAGCATAGCTGCAGAGTTTTCAATCGCAAAATCAGACCCGAAGCTGTCATTGCGAAACCCTGAGTTCGGGAATGAAGCCGAGCGGGCAGCCCGGCGAGA
>JAMDEM010000183.1:0-1089 GCA_023486985.1 Bacillota bacterium | reverse complement strand
TTTCTTTGTATCAACAAGCTCGCCGGCGAGAACAAAGCGGAAAATTCCAGTCACGAAAGCGACCGTGGCAATCTCTCACCCTGCACAGGAATTTTACATCTTCAAGTTGAAATTTGATAAAAACAGCACAGGCTTTCAGCTTGTGAGGAGGGTCAGTTCTCAGAACAGACTTGAATTCTTAATTAATTTTGGACAGGGGTTGCCAATGTACTTAAAAAGACTTGAACTAATCGGCTTTAAAACTTTTGCAGACAAAACCGAACTTGAATTCGGTCCCGGCATTACCTGTATCGTGGGACCAAACGGCAGCGGCAAATCCAACATCACAGATGCCATCAGGTGGGTGCTTGGGGAACAGAGCGTCAAGACTCTGCGGGGCGCAAAAATGGAGGAAGTAATCTTCGCCGGCACGGCAGGCAGAAAGCCTCTGGGCATGGCTGAAGCTAATATTGTTTTTGACAATACCGACAATTATCTTCCCCTTGAGTTTTCCGATATTTCAGTAACCAGAAGAATCTTCCGGCAGGGCGAAACTCAGTATTCCATCAACAAGTCAAACTGCCGACTCAAGGACCTGCACGAGCTTTTCATGGGCACAGGCCTTGGGCAGGGCGCATTCTGCATCATGAGCCAGAGTGAAATTGACATGGTTCTTTCCAGCAACTCCCAGGACAGGCGCCTCATCCTTGAGGAAACTGCCGGCATCAATAAATACCGCTTCCGCAAGAAGGAAGTCAACCGCAAACTCGAACAGACCAATCAAAATATGCTGAGACTCAGGGATATCCTTCATGAAGTTGAAAACCAGATGAAGGAGCTTTCACAGCAGGTTGAACGCTACAAAAGATATAGAAAATATGAAGAAAAACTTGCCGATTATGAGATAAGGCTCATCAAGATGGAGATAGACGAGGCAAGCGAAAGCCAGAAAACTCTCCACACCGAGAAAGAAAGCCTGATGGAGAAGATAACGGCTCTGGATGAAAAAATGAAGGAGCTGGAAAACGACCGCGAAAAAGCTAAGAGAAACTCTCTTGAGCTTCAAACCCGCCTTGACAAGGAAAGAAAGGGGCAATCTCTCACCCTGCA
>JAMDEM010000038.1 GCA_023486985.1 Bacillota bacterium | reverse complement strand
AATCGGATATAAGTATAAGAATGATGGCTTTTCACCAGATGAACACCTTTTCTATACGCCAATAACTGCGTTATTATACAAAGAATCACAAGCCAGATTATCATTATAACATTCAGGATTCCAATACTTGGCATTTTAACCCCACCCAAGAATAATTATAACTAATTTACAGGCTCTTTGCCAGAGAAACATTATAGCCGCTGTTGCACTCAAGAGGAATTCTTCCTGCTTCTCTCATTACCTTCTCAAGTTCATCTTTTGTTATGCACTCAGGCGTCCTGGCGCCGGCGGCATGCACTATTTTCTCCTCCACGCATGTTCCACCCAGGTCGTCAACTCCAAAGAAGAGAGAAACCTGGGCAAGCTTTATTCCCAGGTTCATCCAGAGAGCTTTGATATGAGGGAAGTTATCAAGAACAATTCTGGAAACGGCAAGCACTTTTAAATCATCCACGCCGTCAGTAAAATCAAATCGTTCAAAATCAGTGTTTTTCGGATGAAAAGCAAGGGGAACAAAAGCCTGGAATCCCCCCGTCCTGTCCTGAAGTTCTCTTAATTTTAACATATGGTCAATTCTGTCTTCAGCTGATTCCATCAAACCGTAAAGCATTGTGGCATTGGTTTTAATTCCAATTGAATGAGCAGTTTCCATTATTTCAAGCCAGCGTTCCCCGCTTATCTTTCTGGGGCAGATTTCATTTCTGATTTCAGGATTAAATATCTCGGCGCCGCCTCCCGGAATTGTATCAATACCTGAATCCTTAAGCCGTACAAGAACTTCTCTGGCGCTCAAGCCTGATATTTTCGAAAAATGGTCTATTTCTACTGCCGTGAAAGCCTGTATGAATATATCAGGCTTCAATGCCTTAATGGCTTTAAGCATATCTTCATAATATGAAAGAGGAAGTTCGGGATGAAGCCCTCCCACGATGTGAACTTCATAAACACCGTCAACTTCCATTTTTTTAAGAACTTCTTCAAGGCTCATTGTATAGGCATCCTTATCGCCGGCATCCCGCGAAAAAGCACAAAACCTGCATCTGGAAATACATATATTTGTATGATTGATGTTCAGGTTTCTGGTATAAAAGGCATAATTACCCGTCTTTTGTTTTCTCAGCTCGTCAGCAATATAAGCCAGGGAAAGGAGGTCAGCGGACTCCATAAGCTCCACAGCCTCGCTGCGGCTGAGCCTTCCCCCGGAAAGAACCTTTTCGGCTAATTTTGCTGTGTTTTGTTTTAAAATTAATTCCTTCAACTTATATGTCACCTCTTATATGCTCATAATAATTTTTTTCCACAAATATTTTCCTAATTGTTGTAGTGGCAAAGCTTAATTTTTCGCTTCGCTCTCGCCGAGCTGCTCGCTCGGCTTCATCCTTGAAATCAGGGTTTTGCGGAACCTTCTAGACTCGCGCTTTGCCTCGGAGTTTTTTTACGCAGACCAAGGTCTGCCACTACCTTATTTTATAGAATTTCATATGTTTCTAGTTTCCTGAAACCCTGAAATATTATACTACATAATTTAAAACTGTAAAAATAAAAAGGGAAACGCTTATCCACGAATTTACATTAAAAAAAGCTTCGTTGAGGCGCGTTAAATCTTTTGGCGAGATAATGCTGTGCTCGTATATAAGCAGGACGGCCGTTACCGCCAGGCCCGTATAGAAAAGCCAGCCAAGCTTGAGATACAACCCCACGCCCAGAAGAATCATTACTGTACATAAATGAAATAATGCAGATACGGCAAGGCTTGCCTTTATGCCAAAAGTTGCCGGTATTGAATAAAGTCCTTCCCTGACATCAAAGGCAACATCCTGGCAGGCATAAAGAATATCAAAACCCGCCGTCCATAAAGTAACGGCTGCGCCGATGGCAATCGGCGCCATGTCAAGCCTGCCGGTTACTGCAATCCATCCGCCGATTGGCGCGCATCCCAGAATCATCCCAAGAACAACATGAGAAAACCATGTAAACCTTTTAAAATATGAATACATAAAAAGAAGAGCAACAGCTATGGGTGAAAGAATTAAACAAAGGCTGCTAAGACTGTAAGCGGCATATAAAAGCACGGCAAAAGACAAAATGACCAGTCCCCATACTTTGCCCCTGGAAATAACGCCTTTTGGCAGGGGACGTCCGGCAGTCCTGGGATTTTTAGCATCAATCTCCTGGTCAACAAGGCGGTTTAAAGCCATGCCGGCAGTTCTGGCGCCAGCCATTGCCGCCGCAATCCAGACAATCTGGTAAATTGAGATATGCCCTCCTGCGCCCAGAACAGCTCCGATGTAAGCAAAGGGGAGGGCAAAAAGAGTATGCTCAAATCTTACAAGATCATAGAATAACTTAAGATACCTGAAAACCTTCAAGACCGTATTCCTTCCACCGCGTGTCAACAAGTTTCTTTATATCATCCGACATTTTTATCTCCGGAGGGACAGCTCTCGGCATTCCCTCTTCAACGCCTTTTGAAGTTAAATCAATTCCAATCTTTGCCCCGTAACGTGGAGCTGGAGACGAGTGATCCAGAGCATCCAGGGGTCCCCTCGTTATTACAATATCCCTTTCAGCATCCATAGAGGCCGTGCTTTTATATGCCGCCTCATTTAAATCCTGTATGTTTACAGTGTCATCTACCACGACAATTAATTTTGCAAACATCATCTGCCCCATTCCCCAGAGGGCATTTATCACTTTTCTCCCCTGCCCCGGATAAGTTTTTTTAATGGAAACAAGGAGGCAGTTATGAAAAACCCCCTCTGCCGGAAAATTCATATCGGTTATTTCAGGCAGTTGAAGCTGAAGAAGGGGCAGAAAAATTCTTTCCACTGCTTTACCCATATAATAATCCTCCATCGGAGGTTTACCGACTATTGTCGCAGGGTAAACTGCATTTTTTCTCATGGTAATGCAGGTTAGATGAAACACAGGATAATCTTCACTTGCCGAATAGTACCCAGTGTGATCTCCAAAGGGTCCTTCAATTCTTTTTTCGCCGGGATTAACATATCCTTCCAGAATTATCTCTGATTCTGCCGGCACTTCGATGTCGCAGGTCAGGCATTTTACCATTTCCACCGGCTCAGATCTTAAAAATCCGGCAAAGACCATCTCATCAACTTCTTTTGGAAGAGGAGCGGTTGAAGCAAGAATAACGGCTGGATCCCCTCCTAAAGCTACCGCAACCGGCATAACCTTGTTTTCTTCTTCGTAGCCTCTATAATGACTTGAACCGTGTTTATGAAGATGCCAGTGCATTCCGGTGGTGCCGTCATCATAAATCTGCATCCGGTACATTCCCACATTTCTTGAGCCGTTCCGGGGATCTTTTGAAAAAACCATTGGAAGGGTAATAAACTTCCCGCCGTCAAGGGGCCAGCATTTCAACACAGGAAGCCTTGAAAGCATCGGCGTTTCTTTTATCACTATTTCCTGGCAGGGAGCATTTTTTACCTTTACAGGGAAAAACCTGGAAATCTGCTGAAGAAGTGGAATAGCTTTTAACTTATCAATAAAAGTGGAAACCTCAGGAGGTGCAAGAAGTTCCCTTATTCTATCAGCAATCTCATCAAAATTGGAAACTCCTAGTGCAAGGTTCATTCTTTCCATGGTTCCAAAAAGGTTAATGGCAAGAGGAATTTCATAACCTTTAATTTTTTCAAATAAAAGGGCAGGTCCACCTTTTTTGACCATCCGGTCAGCAATCTCGGTAACTTCAAGATTGCTGTCAACTTCCGTCTTTATTCTTTTAAGCATCCCCTTCTTCTCAAGAAGGGAAATAAATTCTCCAAGATTCCTGTATGCCATAGGCTTCTATCTTTCTTTTCTTCTGCCAGCCTTTCCTTCCTTATCGCTTTATTTTGCGACCGGAATACCCCGCAGTCATACTGCAGGGTGTCATGCCGCAAATATTTTCCTATTGTTGTAGTTGTAGTGGCAAAGCTTGCTTTGCTTTTTTTTCGAACTATTATAATCACAGGGGGCGTCCCGACCGAATAGGAAGGGCTTGCGCAGCATGAGCACGGGTTTTTCTGAAACTTCTTTACAAACGGATGTGAGCTTAGAAGTTTCTGTAAAACCCTGACCTCCGCAATGTTAGTCAAGCGAATAGCTTTACCATAGCGAAGCGGAAGATATAATGCAAGCCTATGAAATAACGCGAGAGAACAAGCTCTGCTTATTATGGAGAGCAAGCTCTCCCACTACTGTTATAGCAGTAAAAAGACCTACAAAGATTTTACGCTATTAAACAAAATTTACGCTCTCACTTGCCGGCTTTAGCGCCTATAATCCTGTATATCTGTGTAGGTTCCGTTCTGCCCTTCAAAATCACGGGATCCAGTGGCTCAACGGAAATGCGGTCTTCTACAAGTTTTTTTGTGCTTTCGGAAATAATTACGGGGCTTGAAAGCTGGCGGCTCAGAGCCTGCAGACGGGCGGCGGTATTGGTAACATCGCCAATGGCGGCATACTGCTTGTGAGTTGCTTCCCCGATAAGTCCGAATGCAACCGTGCCCGAACATATTCCAACACCTATATCAAGCGGCTGTCCGCCTGAAGCCTGCACCTCTCCACTCAGCTTTTCAACCTGCTGCTGCATCTCCAGAGCGGCCCGCACCGCCATATATGCGTGTTCCTTCAGCGGCTCAGGCGCCCCGAAAACAACCATCTGGGCATCCCCCTGATAATCGCAGACCGTGCCCCTGTATTTTATTATCACATTTCCGATAAGACCGTGAAGCTTGTTTAGAAACTGCATTACTTTTTCAGGAGATTCTTTTTCAGCAATTGTTGTATAGCCCCTCACATCAGTAAAAAGCACTGTAGCTTCCACATTTTTCCCGCCCAGTTCCAGGCTTTTTGAAGATACAAGCATTTTTTCCAGAAGCTGGCGCGGCACAAACCATGAAAAAATATGCTTTATTCTCATTGATTCATAAAGAGAAATAACAACTGTTGAAGTAACAGCCATTGTAAGGGGAACTACCAGGTCAATCCATAAATTTGTTTTTATAAAAACAAAGTATACTGCAAGTATATAAACAACCCAGATTACACAATTGAGAAAAATTCCTCTCCATTGAGTTAACCTCATCAGGCTGAAGGTAGAAATCATACACAGAATAAATCCTATAATCCAGTTTTTCCTGTCGGAAAGCCTGTGAATATATTTTCCTGTAAGCATTGTGTTTATTGCATTGGCATGAACTTCACCGCCTGGAATTTCTCTGGATTTTCCATTTTTTTTCAGGGGTGTAATTTTCCTGTCCAGAGGGTCAGCAATTGAGTAAATAAGTGCTATCTTATCCCTGAAAGCACCTTCCGGAAATTTTCCTTTTAAAACTTCTTCATAAGGCAGCCTTACAAAATCCCTGCCGCAAAAATTTACAGGTATTGAATCCTGTCTTTCAAGGTCAAAAGGCAGCCTTATTAAAGGTTCATATATGGAAAGAACTGCCAATGAAAAGGCTTCTACTTTCTTTTCACCGAACTTTTTAAAAAGTTCTATGCGCCTTACTGTTCTGTCCATGTCAATAGGGATTAATGCAACGCCTGCTCCAGCAACAGATTGTTGAAGTTCCGGGTAAGGCGGCTCCGGAACAAAATTGCCTGCATTGTCATAGGAACCATAATATACAACAACCACATTCCCGGCTGACTTTGCTGCTCCGGCGAGTTCTTCATCATCTTTCTTTATGCTTCTGTCCGGAAATCCAACATCAAAGGCTATTACCCGCGCGCCGGCATTTTTTAAAGTTCTTATCATTTCTGCATGTATCTTGCGGCTCCAGGGCCACCTGCCGAGAGCTTCAATAGAATTTTCATCAATTGTCACAACAACAATTTTGTCCGAAGGCTGAAATGCGCCCCTGGTATTAAGTCTTGAATCATATGTGATTAATTCAAGGCGCTCCAGCTTTTCCGCAAAAAATGCAATGTGTAAAAATTTTGATTCAGCCGGAAAGAAAAAGAGTCCCAGAACGGAACTCAATAAACCAATGATAAGAATCACAAAATTTCTTTTATCTTTTAACATATTTTTCCATTACCGTGATTTTCCTGGATGCGCATGTATTTTTCTCTGGGGAACAGCTCCTCCCTTATTCTTTCTCTCCTCTTTTTTCTGCCTGATATTTCCCTTTATTTCTTCTTTCTTATGCTCTTTTCTTTGTTTTATCTGATCCTGCTTCTGTCCTTGTTTTTCCCGTACCTCTTTCTTTTTCTGTTCCCTTTTTTGCTGTTCCTGAGCCTTTTTTTGTTCGATTCTTTCTTTTACTTTACTTTTAATCTCTTCCCTTTTCTTCTGCATTTCCTCTCTCTTTTGCCGGGTTTGCTCTTTTTTCTGTTCTTGCTTCTGCCTCACTTCTTCTTTCTTTTGCGGAGTCTGTTCCTTTTTTTGCTCCCGTTTCTGTTTTGTTTCTTCTTTCTTTTGCTGGTTACGCTCTTTTCTTTGTTTTTGTTTCTGTTTAAATTCCTCTACATTAAACTTCTTTGGAGGCGGAAGTTTTTTCAATTCATTGCTTATATTCTTCAACCTTGTATCAGTCTTGCTTCTTAAGTTCACAAATCTTGGAAGCTTTTGTCTTGCCTGCCTTATTCTCTTATCCATCGTCAAATTCCACTGCTGCCACTTATCAGATTCATCAGGCTTAAACTGCCTGGGACTGCTTACCATTCCATTTTGTCCGCATTTAACTCCCCAGCTTTTCTCCATATTCCATTTTCTGCCTGAGGCATCGCCGCACTCAACCTTGCCGTCCCATACATCAAGCTTTGTTGCCTGTCCGTCAGTATCCATATCAAAGGCGGTGCCGTGAACTGCCGCAAGAGTATATGGCGCATCCACTTCAAATGATGAACTTGAATCAAGAAACTTATCCACATTTGTCCAGAGTTTTCCAAGCTCAAGTTTCACCTTTGTAATGGTGCCGCCATCTTTCTGACTTAAGTTTGTCAGCACAATCTGTGATTTCTCGCCCATCTTTAAGGTGCTTCTATCCCAGAGAAAAATTGCCGCAGAAGAGTCTTCACCTGTCTTTATCTTATCTCCGGTTTCAAGCATTATATCTTCATTCGCCTTCTGCCATTTTGTTGAGCCTGATTTTAAATACTCCACATCCCCGCTCATATAAATTATCTTTGCCGAAGGCGAAGCAACCGGCGTTTGTGCATTTACCTGGAAAGTCATATTGAGAACAACCACTGCAAAAATTAAAAGAATCGTGATACTTAATGTCTTTTTCATAATTTTGCTCCTTCCCGGCAGTTTCCGCAACTCTTTTATATTATATTTGATTATACCATAAGTGCAAAAGTTTCAATCCTGTTTTACTCCCCTGGCAAGAGTAAGCACATAAACTTTAAAATTGCCCGCTTCTTTTAAAATTCTTGCACATTCGTTAACAGTGGCGCCTGTAGTCATTATGTCATCAACAATAAGCACTTTTGCCTCCATGCCGGGAGGACCCTGATACTGAAAGGCGGATTTAACATTTTCTCTTCTTTCAGTTCTTCCCAGCTTTGTCTGCGAAGCTGTATCTTTTATTCTCAAAATAAAATTCCTTACCGGTATGCCAAGAAATTTTCCAAGATTTTTTGCCAGCAGTTCTGATTGGTTATAGCCTCTTTCCGACTCTTTTTTTTTAAAAAGGGGAACAGGAACTATAAAGTCAACCGGGTCTTTGATAAAATTTCTATAACATTCTTCCATGAGTCTGGAAAAAGCATGAGCTAAAACTTTTTTCCGGTAGTATTTAAAACGGTGGATTGCATCTTTTAAACTGCCTTCATAAACAGCCGCTGAAACTGCTTTTTCAAAAGAAAATCTTTCCACTTTACAATCACACACCGCAGAGTCATTCAGCTTGTTTAACGGATAGCCGCATAATTTGCAGCAGGAGTTTCCGATAAACTCGATTTTTTTTCGGCAGTTTTTGCAGAGGCTCTTCTCATCAAAGCATCCGCAAAAAACGCAGAGAGGCGGGAAAAAAACATCAAGCAGTCCGTTAATAAAAAATTTTATGCTCAATTAAACTTCCACCATAATGTTGTCAATAAGTCTTGCTTTGCCTATTTTTACCGAGAGTGCCACCAGAACCCGCCCCGAAATACTATCAAGCTTTTTTAATTTAGAGGCGTCAACTATTTCAATGTAATCTATCCCGGCAAGCGGCTTTTCTTTTATGACTTTCTCCATCCCGGCTTTTATTTTTTCCGCGGATCTTTCACCGCTGTCAATCATCTCTTTCGCCCTTAAAATAGACTGGTAAAGACATACCGCCTGCTTTCTCTCTTCCTCGTTTAAATATTTGTTTCTTGAGCTTAAAGCAACACCGTCTGTTTCTCTTATTGTCGGCACGGAAATTATTTTAATATCCATGTTTAAGTCTTTTATCATTTTCCTTATAATAATCAACTGTTGGGCATCTTTTTCTCCAAAAAAGGCTTCATAGGGCTGAACAATGTTAAAAAGCTTCATCACCACCGTGGCAACACCCTTAAAATGTCCTTCCCTGGAAGCGCCGCAAAGAACGTCAGAAAGCTCTTCAACTTCAACATAAGTGGAATAATCTTCCGGATACATCTCTTCCGCTTTCGGAACAAATAAAACATCAGTCCCTGCCCACTCAGCCAGCTCCCTGTCCCTTTCAAGATTCCTCGGATAATTGGCATAATCTTCAGAAGGACCGAACTGCTTTGGATTAACAAATATGCTGCTAACAACCCTGGGACATCTTTCTTTTGCTTTTTTTATCAATTCAAGGTGTCCCTTATGGAGATATCCCATGGTGGGTACAAAAGCAATCTTTTTACCCTGGGCTTTTGTTGTGGAAGACCATGCTTTCATTTCCAGAATACTTTCTATGGTTTCCATGTTTACCTCCTTTTAACTCCCCCTGCCCCTCTTTTACTAAGAGGGGGTAGCTTACTATACAGACTTAAGGAGAGCAAGCTCTCCCACTACTTTATTTTCCTCTTTTACAAAGAGGACAGATAACATATTGTCCCTCCCATTAATTTAAGGGGAGGTTAGGTGGGGTTATCTGTTTAACTTCTCCAGTACCTTTTTACAAGGATGGGTTTTTCAATAAC
>JAMDEM010000075.1:7292-9185 GCA_023486985.1 Bacillota bacterium | reverse complement strand
AACCACAGGTTTTCCCTGAGGATTAATTATGCCTATTACATTGGTCAGATTGTATTTATACCGGGTGAAATTTTGAAAAAAAACCGCATCACAGTATGAAGAGAGAATTTTCTTCAGCCATCCCAATTCTTTTGCATGACCAGCCGACCCGGGATTTCTGGGACCAAAATCACACTGTGTCTGGAGAAATTCAAAAGCCTGATTTTTATTAAAATCTTTTGAAAAATTTCCGGCAAAGCTGAAAAACGGCTTGTTACATAAAAAAAGAAGGATACCGCAAAAAACAATAGCTTTAAGAACAAGCCAGGCTACAGCAAACTTCCATCCTTTTTTTCTAAGCCGGTTGACTATTCTCTCCATCTTTTCCCACTCTGTTAAATGAATCCTGTATTATCGCCATGCCAATAAAGCCGAGGATAAAAAGTAAAATAAACGCCACTGTCCCGCTCGTTTTTCCTGAAGTTACTTTTTCAACACCCTCGCTGTATTTCCAGAGCCACCAGATGTTTACAAGGGGAATAATAATCAGCCAGGCACTTGGTATATCAGCGCCTTTATTGCACATTTCTGTCCTGGTTACCACACACCAGTAGATTCCGTAAATGCCAAATGTGATTACTCCCAAGAGTAAAACTAGAACAGGGCTGCGATTTTCCATCTTTCTTCCTCCTTTTATTTTGAACTATTAAAATCACAGGCGCACGCCTATGAAATAACGTGAAAAACAAGCTTGTCTTATTTTTTTCCCGTTATAAATATTTCAATTATTATATCCCGGTAACCTCTTTGTCAAAACAAAAATTAGTAATATTCACTTGTACCCCTCACTTCACCATCTCCCAAATTGGGGAGAGAATAACTAACTCCCCCCTGCCCCCCCTTTAGCAAAGAGGGGGGATATTTATTCCTCCCCTTAAATTAAGGGGAGGCTAGGTGGGGTTATTTTTAACTCCCCCTCACCCTCTTTAGCTAAGAGGGATTACTTACTCCCCAGAGGGGAGAAAGAAATTGGCATACATCTTGATTTCTGCGGCTTCAGATATTATAATAAAAAAAGATATGAAGACATATGTTCTGGTTTTAAACGCCAGCTACGAATTCCTGAATATTGCAACCCTTGAAAGAGCAGTCAAGCTTCTCTACAAGGGGAAAGCTGAAATTGTGGAGGCGGTGGACGGAAAAGAAATCGGCTCGCCATCTTTTAAATTTAAAATGCCCTCCATAATAAGGATGCTTTATTTCATTTTCAGGCCTCACCGGGATGTTGCTCTCACCAAGAAAAATATTCTTTTAAGAGACGACCATAAGTGCCAGTACTGCAGCCGCGAGGGTGATACCATTGACCATATTGTCCCAAAATCCAGAGGCGGAGAGGATACATGGGAAAATTGCGTCTGCTCCTGCATCAATTGCAACACCAGAAAAAACAACCGCACTCCGGAAGAAGCAAACATGAAGCTTCTTAAAAAGCCGAGGAAGCCCGTTTATATTCCCTGGATCCTTATAAAACGCGATGCCAGCAAAGTAGGATGGGCAAAGTATCTCTTCTGGAACATTAATATTGAAGAAGCCGTAGAGCCGGCTTAACAGCCGAATATTATTCCCGAATCTGTTGCCGCTCTTATATAATCACAATCTTTCTTTACCAGCTTTAAGTTTCCCACGGCTTTTTCCAACTCTACGGAATCAATTTCGCCTGACTTAAGACAAACCATTTTCCCAAACTGCCCTTCCATGGCAAGCTTTACAGCAGCGGCGCCGAATCTTGTTCCAAGATTCCGGTCAAAAGCAGTGGGAGAGCCGCCTCTTTGAATGTGCCCCAAAACGGTCACTCTTGTTTCATGCTTTGTTCTTCTGTTTACCTCATTTGCAATTAACGCACCAATCCCGCCA
>JAMDEM010000075.1:0-7282 GCA_023486985.1 Bacillota bacterium | reverse complement strand
GGGATATGGGAAAGATTCAAACGCTTGGAGTTTTAACCGGCGGCGGCGACTGCCCGGGCCTTAACGCTGTGATAAGAGCTGTGGTAAAAACAGCGGTAAACAAATACAAAATAAATGTAGTGGGAGAGCCGCCTCTTTGAATGTGCCCCAAAACGGTCACTCTTGTTTCATGCTTTGTTCTTCTGTTTACCTCATTTGCAATTAACGCACCAATCCCGCCAAGTCTTTCAGGGGCGCAGGGATCATTAGAATGAACAAAAACAGCATTCCCGCCTAATGGAGCGGCGCCTTCTGCCGCAACAACAATGCTGTATTTCATGCCTGCTTTGTCTCTCTGGCGTATTTTATGGCAGACTTTCTCGATATCAAATGGAATTTCAGGAACCAGAATTATATCGGCTCCGCCTGCCATCCCCGCCTCCAGCGCAATCCACCCGGCATTTCTGCCCATGACTTCAACCACAATCACCCGGTGATGACTCTCTGCCGTGTCGTGCAGTTTGTCAATCGCATCTTTGGCTGTATTTATGGCGCTGTCAAATCCAAAGGTTACTTCCGTTGCTTCGAGGTCATTATCTATAGTCTTTGGAACACCAACCGCCTGAACACCTTTTTTAAAGAAATCAAGAGCAATTCTTAAAGAACCGTCCCCGCCTATCACCACAAGTGCATCTATGCCAAGTTTCTTCAAGCTTTTTATAACCCGGTCTGAATAATCCAGGGTCGCCACTTTGCCGTTACGCATAACTTTATATTGAAAAGGATTTCCCCTGTTGGTTGTGCCAAGAATAGTGCCTCCACGGGCAAGAATTTTCTCAACATCTTTTTCGCTCAAATAACGGGTTTTGCCCGGCTTGATAAGCCCCTCAAACCCGTCTTCGATTCCCACTACATTTATTTTGTATTTGTTTACCGCTGTTTTTACCACAGCTCTTATCACAGCGTTAAGGCCCGGGCAGTCGCCGCCGCCGGTTAAAACTCCAAGCGTTTGAATCTTTCCCATATCACGCCTCCTCGCATCATTTGACAACCAATCCCCCTCTAACCCCCTTTAGTAAAGGGGGTTGGGGGATTTATCCTGCCGGACAAATCCCGGGCCCTGCTATGTTTAACTTGAAATCAGAAGCCGCATTATAACAAGAGTATGAAGATTAAAAAGGCTGTGAAGAATTATTGACGGAATTAAAGACCTTGTCTTCTCAAAAGTATAAGCAAGAATCATACCAAGGACAAAGATGGAAAGAAAAGTGGCAATGTCATGATGAGTTAATGAAAAAACAAGGGAGACAAAAAGATTTGCTTTCACAATACCCAGCCGTTTTCTAAAGGCGCTGTATAAAAAACCCCTGAAAAGAATTTCTTCAAATACAGGAGCTATGACAGAAATAAGCAGGAAAATCAGAAATAAATTAAAAAAACCGCCTGATTTTTCTACAACATCCAGTATCGGATTTGAGGAAACATGGGGACCCTTGTATAAATATTGAGTTATTATATCTGAAAAACTTATGGGCAGAAAACAGGCAGCAAGGGCAAAAATTCCATAAAAAGCCTTTCTGATAAAACCTGTGGACTTTAACCCGATATCTGCAACAGTACAGCCAAGCTTCTTCATTACATCATAGATAAGAAACAATATAAAAAAGCTTATTAGAAAGGTGATAAGAAAACTGGGATAAATGCCCAGCTCCCGGATTCCAAGCAATGGTATAACCAGTGACAGAATTATTCTCATCATTTCCCACGTTATAAATACGCTCCATGCATCTATGGCAGTCCATTTAACGGGAAAGATCTCTTCATTTAACAATTCCTTTTTTCTAAAAACAAATATATAAAGGGGAATAGCGATAAAACCGGCGGCAGGCAGACCGAAAAGAAGAAAAATCAGCAGTAAAAATCCGGGTGTTTTTTTTGCAGTAAATTCATTTGCCTGCCTGAGTAATTCAGCAAATTCGGGACTATTTATGCGGGTGTATAGAGTTTCCAGGGGGGAATAAAGAAACCAGCCTGTTAGTTTTTCTCTTATAATCTTATCAGCGTTGGACAGTTCAGGAGCAGACAATTTATTCAGCTCGTCAGTGCTTTTTAAATAAATATCTTCCAGTAATCCCCCCAGAGCCTCTTCTCCATTTTTCTTTCCTGCTTCGAAATTCTTCCGTGCTTTTTTAATATCATTAGATTCGGCATTTATTATGCCAAGCTGGCAGTAATATATTCCGGTATTTTTAAATTGAACTGTCGCCCGTTCATATCCTGAAGCCGCATCTTCCAGAACTTTTTTCTTTATAGCTGCATTCTCTGCTTTTGAAATAAGGAGCATGTTTAGAAACTGATCTGTAACCTTAAGTTCCGTAGATATTTCCCGGTATAAGAGGTTTTCAGGTGAAGAAGTCCTTCTTAATTGGATTTCACCTGCGTAAATAAAAAAAGTCCACAAAATACAGACAATAGTAAGAAAAATCAGAAAAGGAATTCTTATATCTTTTTTAGGACTTTCTATCACTTAATTCTCCCCGCAGAAAGAGTATGGATATATTTACCTATTATAAGCAATTTCCCTTTTAAACACAAAATGACCGTGCCCGTTCGGGGACGGGCGCTACCCAATAACCGCCTCTAACACACTCCCTCTGCCATGGGATAACCCCCTTAATCCCCCTTTGACAAAGGGGGAAAATCTGCCAAAACAAAAAGAGCCTGAATTTTCAGGCTCCTGTTATTTAAATCTCTCTATACTAAATCTACTGGGCAGGCTGTATTTCCCTCCACTCCACAATCCTTAAATTGGTTGCAGAAGAATCTCCAACCGCCTTGAGATACTCCGGATCAGTTGTAATCATTGCACCTTTCTGAAGCTGAATTTTGCTACCCGACCCGGCTATTTTTCCTGAAGCGGCAACAACTCCCCCTATAATCCTCACCGAACCGGCGGCTGTTACGTTGCCCTTCGAATAAATAAGCCCCTGGAAATACGCATATCCCGGTATATACAGGGTAAGGCGCGGATCTGAAGGATTATCAAAAAACATCTTCATGTATTCTGAAGAAGACATTGCACCTGCGCTGTCCTGGGAAAAACTACCGGACGTGTTAACAGTGGAAACAAGAGGCGCATCGACCGGAGTGACCGCAGTATTATCCGAAGATGTTCCGCCCGAAGTTTGAACTGAACTTGCTGATGTGACAGTATTTGATGAGCCTGAATTAAAGGTTGTATTCGCAACTGTTGCCGGCTGGCTGTTCGTTTCGTTCCGGACCGGGCTGGTGTTATGCTCCTGTTTTATAGACGTGTTTGCCTGTGTATATGCATTTTCGCTGCTTGCACTTGTTCCGGCGCTGTTTGTTACAGCTGTATTTGTAAAAACATTTGTGCTTGCTTTTGTGGTTTGAGACGCAGCCCCGTTATTCTGGGCAGCAGGAGTTCCTGACTCTTTTTTCCCAAAGATAGCATTTCCTATCTTATTAACAACTCCTTTGACAGCTGCCACGATACCAGGTGTCCCGATAACAATGCTTGCCGCGTAAGTTGCTGCCCCGAATGGCCCGCTTGTATAAGCAAGAGCGGTAAGAGCAATCTGGCCTCCCTGCATGACAAGGTTTATGGCAAAGCCCGGCTTTTGAGCAGTTGTTGCCGCCTGCTTTGACAGGCTGACAGCCACATTTCCTATGCTTCCGGCAACACTGAAAGAGCTGGCTGCAACAGAAGCAACAGCGCTTCCAATGCTTGAAATTCCCTTGCTGATAGAAGAAGAAACCGTTGAAGCCGCACTGGAAACAGCTTTGGTAACACTGCTGGCGGCATTTTTTATTCCCGATGCAACACTGCTGGCAAAGGATGAACTGCCGCCGTTGTTATTAGAAGATGGCTGATTATACGAGGACGACTGAGCCTTTGCCGCCGGTGCTGCAACACTGGATACTGCATTGGCAATTGATGTCTTAGCATTGGAAACAGTTCTTGAAATTGTGCCTACAATGCCGCCCCATGTCCATTTTGCAACAGCCTGATCAGGGCTTATGTCAACTCCTCCAATAAATTTTATATTTACGCTCCCCATTGCAAACATAATGGCAAGTGCCGTAATGCAGATTAAAACTTTCCTTGCAATACTTCCGCTTGTCATATCAGTCAACCCCCTTATGCTTTTACTTCTGCCCCATGCTGTTCTTAATCTGGTCAGTAATAGGCAGGGAATTGTCAAGCCATTCCTTAACATCATCCGGCAAGCCCGTACTGGATTTTTCTCCGGAACCGTTTCTCCATTGCTGGAAAGAGCTGCTGGCTGAACTGCCTGCAGCCATATTCTGCCTGTACCAATCAAAGAAACCGGCATCTCTGGGAGCATCCTGCGGCAGGTTATTCTGTATGGTTTCAGGCGCATTTTGAGGCATGGTGGCAAAATATGTTGCTACAGGATTATCGGGAACAACAGGCTGTGCGCTTCCACCAGCCGGCGCAGGTGCACGGCTGAAGTTACCACCGGACCCGGCACCCGGCGCAGCTCCTGACCGCCCTCCAATAACCGCCAGCGGATGAGCCACAGAAAGATCTCCGCCGCTGTAAATAACTATCCCTTTGGAATCGGTGCTGACTTTTGAGTAGCCCCGGAAAGTAGTATTTCCTTCAACTACAATCTTCCCCTCGCCGTATATGGCTCCGTTAACTACCATGTCCCCCTTAACATAAAGAACCTGATTCCCCTTAAGTTCAAGATTTCCATTAACTACAAGAGAACCATTGATTTTTGTATTCTGCATTATAACGCCGTCAGCCGGAATTGAATTTGATGAAAAAATTGTCCCGGGCGGTACTATATCTCCTATAGCGAGAGCTTTAACGCCTGATGTTTTTCCTGTTTCCACTTTATCCATGGGAAGACCCATGCTTGCATAATCCACTCCGCCTCTGGCGCTGGCTTTGCCGGTTATATAAACCTTCTTGCCGGGATCGCCGCTGCCAAAAATTGCTCTTACCGCATCGCTGTTTGAATGGATATTGCCCGTTTCTATCTTTGGATTTTTCAGGCTCCTTATCCCGTTTATAAATGCGCCGTCTTTGAACTCTATTGTCCCGTCATTATAAAGCCCGTTATAAGAGCCGGCTCCTTTTTCCACTGTTACCTGCAAACATCTCTTAAAATTGCCGGCAATTCCCGTTGATGTGATTACAGCATACTCCTGGGGAGAATTAAGATAATTATCAATGTTTACCTTGTAAGATGCCTCACTGTTCGGCATTTTTGCTTCAAAGCTGAGATTATTATTCACACCGCCCTGGAGCTTGTTAATGGCATCATAAATGCCTGCCTCAGCGGCATAAAAAGCTGCCGTCTTTGAGCGGTAGCTGGCGACAAACAAAATATTGTTGGAACTTGCCGTAAAACTGGAGAAAAGAAGAATCATGAGAATAAAGGAAAGCATGAGTACCACAATTAAAGCCATCCCTCTTTTCTTCATCTTTACCGCCTCCTTTTTTCCTCATCCCATCACTATCCCATGGGGAGTGAGAATTTGTTTCTTCCCCCCACCCTACCCCTCTCCCCAAAGTGGCGAGGGGATTTTTTTCTCCCCCTCTTCCCCTCCTTTACTAAAGGGGGTCAGGGGGGTTATGAGTTATTAATTTCTTGGCATTATCTGAAAAACAAACCTTGTTTCTGCTTCCTTTCCCACAAAAGACGCTGTTGATGTTATATCTATTGAAATTCCCGGATACCTCGGGGTGCTGAAATTCAAATCTTTTATATTCCTTGACACAATCTTTGCCGGATAACTGCTGTCCGTAATATAGCCTGCCAGCGAACTGCTCTTCATTCTTTTAACATTCCCGTCCGGCGACTGCAATGGCACTTCTTTTCTCTTTATGTTACTGTCCGCAGTGTCAAGATAAAATATTAGAAATTTTTTCCATTGCACGGGGCTTGCATCAATTCCCGCATCGTCAAGGCTTGCATCAGGAACCGGAGCAAGCCCGGCTGCTTCAGTATCCCTGGAACTCATAAAACTCATTGCTTTGCATGGAGCTGTTATTATCGTTACTGAAGCAGGGTCAGAAATATTCAGTTCCCGGAAAACTTTCTCGCATGCTATCATTCCGCTTTGCTGTGTCTCTGTATCCGCGCTCACCCTGTGCCAGGTTTTCATTGACCTACCAAGCCCAAGGTAAACCATGGAAAGAAGCAAGCCGAAAATAGCAGTTGATATAAGAACTTCCATCAAAGTAAATCCGCTTTTTCGTAAAAACCATTTTCTCATCCTGACCTCTTAAAGCGGCGCCGGAATAAAAGTTTCCAGCCTGCTTTGCTTCTGTTTTCCTTTTTCCATCCAGCTTACATTTATCAAAACATCTATTTGACTGCTGTTAACAGTTCTGGGCACAGCCTGGATGTTTACGGTAAACTCTATCGGTCCCTGATAATTTGGGTCGGAAACTACCTCAACTTCCTTGATAGTTCTGCCCCCGGAGGCGATGATGCCGCTGAAAAATGCGCTGTCTGATTTTAACTTTTCAATGTACTGCTGTGCTATTGTTGCTGCCTTGGCGATATTTTTTGCCGTCTTTGAATTTCCAAGAAGACCGCTGAAAAGTACCATCAAACTAATTACCACCGCAGCTGCAATCCAGACTGCCACAACTACTTCTATCAGCGATAAGCCTTTTCTTGGTCTATTGAAAACCATAATATTACTTCCTATATAACTATTATCAATTCAAACAGTGAAAAAGTCAACAAAGTCAGAAATTGCGGGGATAGCCTGGCAATAGCGTGGTTGCAGCAAAATCAGGCATATATTAAATTTCAGTAATAATTACTTCTGGATTTTAATATTTTCCAGTTTCTTTTGCTCTTTGATGCGAAACTCTATCCATGGCTTAATCTGGGAAAAAAGACACTCAAATTCGTCAAAGTTCAGGCTTTGTTTTCCGTCAGATAGCGCCTTCTGAGGGTCGGGGTGGACTTCAATCATGAGTCCGTCGCTTCCGGAGGCAACAACCGACTTTGCCATGGGAATCATTATATCGGTGCGCCCCAGGGCATGAGATATGTCAACAATTATGGGATAAGGGCTTAACTTGTGAACAAGAGCTACACAGCTTATATCCATTGTATTTCTTGTATAAGTTTCAAAAGTTCTTATGCCTCTTTCACACAAAAAAACCTTAACGCCGTTCTGTCTCATATATTCAGCAGCAAGAAGAAACTCCTCAACTGTGCTCATGAAGCCTCTTTTAAGCATGACCGGCTTTTTTACCCTGCGAAAAATACGGCATTGTTTCAAT
>JAMDEM010000108.1:5543-9201 GCA_023486985.1 Bacillota bacterium | reverse complement strand
GAATATAAAAAAGCAATAGAAATTGACCCTAGTCATGCTTGGGCACATAATAACCTTGGACTGATTTATGAAAAAAAGGAAATGTTAGATGAAGCTATAGATGAATTTGAGAAAGTTGTTAAAATTGTTCCTAACGATGCTCAGGCTCATTATAATCTTGGTGTCTTTTATAACGAAAAGTGTATGCCTGACGAAGCTATAAAAGAATATAAAAGAGCTATTGAAATTAATCCCGATTTTGCTTTGGCGCATAATAACCTTGGAATTATATATGCTAAAAAAGATTTATTAGAAGAAGCTATGAGGGAATACGAGAAAGCTATTCAAATTAATCCAGAGGAGTATTTAGCATATAATAACATTGGCAGTGCTTATGGTGAGAAGGGAATGTTGGATGATGCTATGGCTGGATATAAGAAAGCCATAGAAATTAATTCAAATTATTCTAAGGCGCATTACGGGCTAGGCCTGGTTTATTACAAAAAGGGACTTTTTGGGGAGGCAATAACCGAATTTAAAAGAGCTGCAGAAATTAATCCAGAATATGCTGATGTTTATTATGGTTTAGCGATATCTTTTTTTGCAAGAAAACTTTATAGATTAGCCGTTCCGTATTGCGATAAAGCAGTTCAGCTTGGATTTAAACCCGACCCTGGATTTTTAAAATCTCTCGAACCATATCGGGAAAGAATAAAATAAGTTTTTAGAAAGGTGCATGAGGTGGCAAAATTACCGGAACTGCATACTGATAGGCTCCTGCTCAGGCCGTTTACTTTGGCTGATGCATAGGATGTCCAGCGCCTTGCCGGTGAACGGGATATTGCAGCCGGCACTTTAAGTATTCCGCATCCTTATGAAGACGGGGAAGCTGAGAAATGGATTAATTCCCAGAAGGAAAAATTTTAACAACTTTCTCAAATTCATCTATAGCTTCATCTAACATTTCCTTTTTTTCATAAATCAGTCCAAGGTTATTATGTGCCCAAGCATGACTAGGGTCAATTTCTATTGCTTTTTTATATTCTTCTATAGATTCATCAAGTATATTTTTTTCATCGTACAATTTACCAAGATTATAATGCGCCCATGAATAATCTGGATCAATTTCAACAGCCTTTTTAAATTCTACTATAGCTTCATCTAGTAAACCCTTTTCCTCATAAGCTATCCCAAGATTATTATATGCCCATGCCAAATCGGGATCAATTTCAATAGATTTTCTGAATTCGGTTATAGATTCATCTAGTAAGCCTATTTCTCCATAAATTATTCCAAGGTAGCAGTATGCATCGACAAAATCAGGTGTAATCTTAATAGCTTCCCTGAGTTCTGCTACAGCTTCACCAAACTTTTCTTCCTTCTCATTATTAATCGCCTTAAATAAATGAACTACAGTTTCCTTTTTAATTTTTCTTTTGTTTGTATTTTTAATTATTTCCAAGCACTCTTTAGCCGGAATGCAAAATGGATGAATATTTAAAACTTTCTTAAATTCAGCTGCAGCTTCTTTAAATTTTCCGGCAATAGCAAACTTTATGCCTGTATCATATAATTTCTCATCTGCTGCAATATTATTTACTCTATAAAATGACATATTCTTAAGTCCATTCCTCCATCTGACTTGAAAGCTCTCCGGTAATTTCCCCAACTCTCCCTGAACCAACTCGCTTCTTCCACACCCTCACCACCGGCATAATTCCCATCAAGGTATTCGTGAGAAAAACTTCATCCATCTTCAGAAGCTCATTCACATCGAATTCCTTTTCTATAACTTTTATGCCAAGTTTTCCGGCAAGTTTGATAACTTCTCTTCTGGTTATTCCGGGCAGGATTCCGCTTTTCTCACCGGGGGTGTAAAGCACGCCTTTTTTTACTCCAAAAATGTTGCCGGCAGTTGCTGAAACAACCATTTCTTTCTCATTAAGAATCAATGCATCATCAAAGCCGCTTCTTTCGGCTTCTATTCTTGCCGTCACATTGTCCAGGTAATTCAAAGATTTTATGCCTGCCGTAACAGAGGCAGAATTTATCATGTAAAGGGAAACGGCAAGGCTTATTCCTTCCCTGTACATCCGGCGCGGATAGCCGATGAACTTACCTGCCGTTACAAGAAAAACCGGCTTAACTCTTCCTTCCGGTAAAAGCCTTCCCTTTGTGCTTCCTCTTGTAAGGATGATTTTTATCCACGCATTTTTCAAACCATTTTTCTTTAGAATCTTTCCCAGAATTCCCTCAATATCTTTTTCCTGATACGGACATTTTATGCCAAGCTTCCCGGCGCCTTTCATAAGCCTTCCAATATGCTGGTCAAGGCGGAAAATGTTTCCATCTCCAGCTTTAAAAGTTTCAAAAATCCCGTCTCCGTATAAAAAGCCTCTATCCGAAACAGGTATAGAGGCTTTCTTATATTCAACAAATTTTTTGTTTAAAAATACCCACTTTTTCATGTAATCCTCACATTTTCAAAGCCTTGATAAGGGCTTCTGCTTTATCCATGCTTTCCTGATACTCCTGATAAGGGTCTGAATCGGCAACCACTGCTCCTCCAGCCTGAAAATAAGCTGTTGAATCTTTAAAAATTATTGTTCTTATAACAATGTTTAAATCCACCGTGCCGTCAAAACCTATATAGCCGATGGAACCGGAGTAAATGCCGCGCTTTACCGGCTCAAGCTCCTCAATAATCTCCATCGCCCTTATCTTTGGCGCCCCGGTCATCGAGCCTCCCGGAAAAGCCGCCTTGATACAGTCAAAAATATCCTTATCTTCTCTTAATGTACCCTCAATAGTCGAAACCATCTGAAATACAGTTGAATATTTTTCAATATGAAAAAGCTCCCTTACTTCAACACTTCCGTAAGAGCAAACCCTTCCCAGATCATTTCTTACAAGGTCAACAATCATAAGATTTTCTGCTTTATCCTTAACACTTTCCTTAAGTTGCCTGTAAAGCCTTTCGTCTTCTTCAGGAGTCCCGCCCCGGGTCCTTGTTCCCTTGATGGGGCGGGACTGCACATGACCGCCTTCAATTTTAATAAACCTTTCAGGGGATGCACTTACAATGCTGAAATCGCCCATATTCATAAAAACGGCAAAAGGAGCCGGGTTAATACTTCTTAATTCCGTATAAACCTGCCACGGGCTTTTAGAAGTTTTCATACTCATGCGCTGGCTTAAATTTACTTCATAAATATCTCCGGAGGCTATATATTCCTTTGCTTTAAGAACCTTTTCGCTATAGGAATCAGCTGAAATCATTATTTCATATTCCCGTGGAGGAAACAAAACCTTTTCCGGTTCAATGCAATCAGCGGCAAGAATTGACTCCGTAAGCGTCTCTTCCCGCCTGTCTTCTCCTTCAATATTAAGGGATATAAAATATTTTTTTCCCAGAAGGTGGTCAAAAGCCAGTACTTTGTCAACAAACAAAAAACAGGCATCCGGCAAGCCAAGGTCATCTTCTTTAATATCAGGCAGTCTTTCAAGGAAATCCTTCAAATCATACCCGAAGTATCCAACCATTCCTCCAACAAAAGGCACAGGGTATTTAGTATTCTCAATATGAAATCTATCGGCAAGTTTCTTCAGCTCTTCAAAAGGATTTCCCCTGTAATTAACCTCCCGGCTGAGTTTAAAATCCTGAATTTTGATATTATCT
>JAMDEM010000108.1:0-5533 GCA_023486985.1 Bacillota bacterium | reverse complement strand
ACTAATGTTCCAGCTTTTAAAACTTCCTGCTCAAAGTTTGATTCGTTTATTTCTAAAACTATGCTCATAAAAATCCTCCAAACTTAATAAATTATATATTCTCTGGAATATTCGCCAAAAAGGATTTCCCCTGTAATTAACCTCCCGGCTGAGTTTAAAATCCTGAATTTTGATATTATCTTTCTTAGCGGTAAAAACCATAAATGGTGCAAAGCCAAGAAATGAAAACCTTCCCAGCTTCCCCCTGTCCATCCCGCTTTCCAAAAGAAAAGGATAAGTCTTATTGCTGAGAGATGAAAAAATATCTGCCGGAGACATTTTCGTGTCAATTTCCGTTATTTCCGGAATAATCTTTCCGCTATTAATAACCGTATCCATGGAAGGAATTCATTCAATATAAAAGGTGAGCAATCCTTTTTGGCGAATATTCCAGAGAATATATAATTTATTAAGTTTGGAGGATTTTTATGAGCATAGTTTTAGAAATAAACGAATCAAACTTTGAGCAGGAAGTTTTAAAAGCTGGAACATTAGTGCTTGTGGATTTCTGGGCGCCATGGTGCGGTCCATGTAAGATGGTAAAGCCTGTGCTGGATAAGGTTGCGGAGAGCTACAGCGACAAGATTAAATTTACTTCTCTTAATACTGATGACAACCAGAAAACCGCCATGGATTATCATATAACAGGAATACCCAGCCTTCTTCTCTTCAAGGACGGAAAAACAGTTGACAGAGTTATAGGGTATGTACCGGAAGAGGATCTGGTGAAATTTCTGAAAAAACATATTTAACAACAGGCAGGCAAATTTGAAAGAAGAAATTATCTCCGTTATTGAAGAAAGTATTGATGTCAAAAAGAAACTTGCAGGCATCGCCGGACACATAGAGCTTGCCGCAAAAATTATCATTGACGCTTTAAAGCACGGAGGCAGGGTCATAACATTTGGAAACGGCGGGAGCGCCGCCGATGCCCAGCATATTGCGGCTGAGCTTGTAGGAAGGTTCCAGAAAAACAGAAAAGCTTTTCCGGCGCTAGCCCTTACAACCAATACTTCCATTCTTACATCAATAAGCAACGATTATTCCTTTGATGTTATCTTTTCGCGCCAGCTTGAAGCTTTAGTGGATAAAACCGATGTATGTATCGCCATCAGCACATCGGGCAACTCTTCCAATGTTGTTGAAGGCATAAAAACAGCAAAAGCCGCCGGGGCTAAAATTATCTCTCTTACGGGAGAAAACGGCGGATCAATGGCACCACTTTCCGATATCTGCATTAATGTTCCTTCAAAAGTTACAGCAAGAATTCAGGAATCTCACATTGTAATAGGGCACATAATCTGCCAACTGGTCGAGAAGGAGCTTTCCTGAATGAATGTCGGCATTTTTACCAACGCCTACAAGCCCATAATAAGCGGTGTGGTAAATTCTATCTTTTTATTCAAGCAGGGTCTTACCCAGCTGGGACATAATGTCTATGTCTTTGCCCCTGGATTTCCCGGGTATAAAGACGACGAATCTCACGTTTACCGCTTCCGCTCAATAAGCATTACCCAGAAAGTCAAGTTTCCCCTGGCTATCCCGCTGTCAAACAGGATAGCAAAGATAATTCCTGATATGAAACTTGAAATTATCCATACTCAGCACCCTTATATTTTGGGAGAAGTTGGCGCAAGCTACGCCAAAAAATTTAAAATACCCCTGGTTTATACCTTCCACACTCAATTTGAGCAGTATTCGCATTACATACCATTCAACCAGGATATAGTAAAAATGCTGGCAAGACTTTCGGTGATAAACTATACAAAGAAATGCGATTGCATAATTACTCCTGCGCCTTCAATAATGGAGCTTCTAAAAAGCTACGGCATAAAACAAAGAGTGGAAGTTCTGCCCAACGCCATTGATCTTTCATCTTTTGAAAATCCGGACAGGCATATGATACGGACAAAATATTCAATAGGGCATAATGATACAGTTCTAATAAATGTGGGAAGACTGGGGCTTGAAAAAAATCTTGCCTTCATGCTTCATGCTTTTAAAATTATTACCCAGAAGGCTCATAATGTAAAGCTTATGATTGTAGGAGAAGGTCCCGAGGAAAACGCTCTGAAAGATCTTGCAAGCGAAATAGGACTTGGAAAAAAAGTCATCTTCACCGGCAGGATAGACTATCATGAAATCCCATACTATTACGGTGCGGCGGATATTTTTATTATGACATCGGTAACTGAAGTAAAACCCCTGGCAATTCTTGAGGCTATGGCATCAGGGCTTCCCATGGTGGCAGTAGCCGCCTCAGGCTCATCGGACACTATAACATCCGGTCTTGACGGCATCCTTACAGAATTGAATATTGAAGATTTTGCATCTGAAACTTTGAAACTCATTGAAAACAATGACCTCAGGAAAAAAATGGGGCACCATGCAAAACAAACCGCCGCCAAATATTCGATAATTTCCACCAGCAAAAAACTGGCTCAAATATACGAAGACCTCATAAAGACAAAGCACCGCAAAGCAAAAAATTAAAGCAGCCAGATATCCATTTCCTTCTTGGCAGCCTTTGAAATTTCTTCTTCATACTCTTCCTTTTTCGTAACTTCGCTCAGGTGTTGTTCCTTTAAAACTGCATCTTTAGATTCTTTCTTCTTCCCCAAAGACTTGCCTTTCTTAGCCAAGTTATCAGCCCTCTCTGGATTTATCTTTTTACTGTATTTCTTTAGAATTTTTTCTTCAACTTCAGGATGAATAAACTGTATCACACTGGATGTGATTCCTGATTCCATATATAAAAACCCACCTCGTTAGAATCTTATAAATTAAGAAGAATTAGAACGCCCACAATAACCATAACAAACAAGCCGAAAAAAAGATATTATCAGCCGCCTTCTCCAATTTGTTGATGCCGATTTTCTTTATGGACATATATGAAAACAAGCTTACAGCGATAAAAAGAAATGCGTCAAAACCAAGAATTTCATCGGCAATTGTTGTCCATCCCATATTAAATGCCAAAAAAAGAGCAATTACTGTAATGCAGACTCCAATCATTGTAGCAGATGTTGGAAGGATGTGATGTGAAATTTTTTCAGCGCCTTCAGCTTCATTATTCATGCTTTAAAAATTCTAACATCAATAACAAGGTAAGTCAATTATTGATGGCTGAAAAATTAGTGTCTTATCGGGCCGGGATGAATCAAACCCGCAAATATTTTCAATCATCAATTAATTCCACCACTCAGGGCCATACTCCGTAAAGAGGACTGCTTTTTACGGGGAAATGAGGAAGATAAGCATCGTGGTTAAATTTAAGCCTCTTAATTGCATTTGCCGCCTGCCTTGAAACTTCATGGTTTCTGTCTCTCTTAAGGGTTGCAAGGAGGTTTACAGCTTTTTCCATATTTATCTGCCTTATAGCCCAGGAGGCGCTTCTTGCCACTAAAACATTTGCATCATTCAGGGCATCAAGAAGCCTGTTCATTACACCTGATATATCTAGAGCCATCTGCCCAAGCGCTTCAAGTGCGTTCCTCCTGACAAGAGGCTGTATGCTGCCGGAAAGTTTCAAAACTCCTTCAGTTGCAAGTTCCGATTTTATCTGCCCAAGAGCCCAGGCGGCATTCCAGCCCACCCATTTATCTTTATCTTCCAGCGCCTTAAGCAAAAATGATACGGCCGACTGTGTTTTCATCACTCCCAGAATTCTTGCAGCCGATCGGCGGCAGTGAACGTCGGAATCAATGAGACATTTTACAACTGCCTCAATAACTTCAGGAGTCTTTGCATATTCCAGCGCATTTAAAGCATTGAGCCTGACAGAAGGCACGGGCGAACTCAAAAATTCAAGAAGGATGTCAACGGCAGAATACGGCTTTATCTTTCTCAGGGCTTCGGCTGAAGCCTCGGCAATATAGGAATCCTTGTTCTGGCTGATAATATTCAGCAAAATAGGAACAGCAGATTCTGACCCGATTTCACCGATGGTTAAAACGGCAAGAATTTTTAAGTTTCTTATTTCACTGGATGCAAGCAAACCCACCAGAAGGGGCACTGCATTCTGAAGCTTCATAAAGCCTGCGGCAAGTAGAATATGCTGTATCTTTTCATACAATTCATTTTTGCGAAAACCTTTTGTACTGCCGAGGTTTTCAAGAAATTCTTTAAGAATCTGAAAAAGCCTGTCCCCTGCCCGGCTGGATCTTATCTTGGAAGAGCCGTATTTTATTGCAAGAACGGCTCCTTCCCTGAGCATCCTGTCTTTTTCATTTAATGTTTCAAGAAGAACATCGGCCGCCTCGTCAAATTCCATCTCGCCAAGAGCCATGACAAAATATTTTCTCGTGCGGACTTTTTTATTCCTGAGTCCTTCAATCAAGGCTGATAAAATTACAGGGCTTTGATTATTCTTTAAACCCTGCTGTAAGGGAAGATAAAAACTGTAATCATCTTTTAAAAGTTTGATAACTTCCAGAACAGCTTCTTCGCTCTTCATATCCTTTAAAGCCATGGCGGCATTAATTCTTGCATTTCTGTCTTTGCCTTTAAGAAGTGAAATAACGGCGAATTCTGCTTCCGGATTTGTCATCCTGCCAAGCGCCTCTGCAGCCCTGTAACCAATACTCCTGTTCCTGTCCTTTAAAGCAAGCTTTAACCCTTCAATAGCTTTTTGAGGTTCAACCCTGCTTAGCGACTGGACGGCTCTCAATCTAATATTGGGATCGGAGTCCCTGAGGTCTTCTAATATTGATTCAAACAGATTATTTTCCAGCAATTTCAATCCCTGACTTTTAATTTTACAAAAACTCTAGGACCGGCTTTTAGTATCATCCCGTCTTTTACTTCCACATCAATATTGGGATCCGTTACCTTGCTTCCGTCAAAATAAACGGAGCCCTGTCCTATATGACGCCTTGCCTCCCGCTTGCTTTCCATCTCGCTGCAGGCATCCATCAGAAGCTTTACAATCCAGATTTTTCCATCCTTTAAATCATTCTTAGAAATCTCATGGATACGTTCAATTTCAGAAGGAAGTTCCTTTTTTCTTACCACCCGCGTAAATTCTTCCTCTGCTTCCTGGGCGGCTTCTGCAGAATGATAAATCTTAACAATCTCCCTGGCAAGTTTCATTTTAACTTCCATGGGATTAACACTGCCGGATTCCACATCATCAAGCATCTTATTAACTTCATCCATGGGTACATAAGTAGCCAGCTCAAAATACTTGCCGATAATGGAATCAGGAATTGACATAACTTTTCCGTACATTTGAGCAGCAGGCTCGGTTATGCCGATATAATTTCCATAGCTCTTGGACATCTTCAACACGCCGTCTGTGCCTTCAAGAATTGGCATTAAAAATACAACCTGCGGCTCCTGGTCATACATGCGCTGGAGGTCTCTGCCAACAAGAATATTAAATTTCTGGTCCGTCCCCCCAAGCTCAACATCAGAATGAAGATATACAGAATCATAGCCCTGCATGAGTGGATAAAGCAGTTCATGCATGCCAATTGGTTTATTTTAACTTCCA
>JAMDEM010000051.1 GCA_023486985.1 Bacillota bacterium | reverse complement strand
ATTCTCCTTGAAGAGCTTGGCATAGAGAGTCGTGAAAAAATTGTTGATAAGCTTTATGAAGCTTTTTCTAACCCGGAAAGATACAACCTATACTCAGATGTTCTTCCGGCTTTGAAAGTCCTTAAGAAAAAGAAAAAGAAGATGGGGATAATTTCCAACTGGGAAGACTGGCTTGAAAACAGGCTGAGAGACCTTGATATAACAGGCTATTTTGATTTCATTGTGGTTTCAGCCATGGTTGGCACAGAAAAACCCGACCCCAGGATTTTTGAGATAGGCCTTGAAATGGCAGGTGTAAAACCTTCCGAGACAGTTTATGTAGGCGACAATCCCGATACCGATATTCATCCTGCCCTTGAGCTTGGCATGAAGGCGGTATTACTTGATAGAAAAGGCAGATTTACAAACACCCTGTACCACAAGGTTTCTGACCTTAATGAGTTTGCAGGAATTTTCTTTCATCAGTAGTCCTGAATTATTATCCCTTTAAAGCCGCAGGTTTTCTTTTTGCCCGCAGTTCTTCGTACAGAAAAATAACTGGAGCAGCCAGCAGAGCTAAAAATAGGAGAAAAAATTCCGACTTTTTTATTAGCAGCATGTTGATATAGTTATCAATGTTTGAGCCAAAGGTAGTAGTCATTTTTAGAGAAAAAGTTATCAATGCGACTGCAAGAAAAATAAATCCTGATACAAATACACTGCTTATCCATTCTTCCTTTGGGATTCCTGTTTTGCGAATAATGCTTCTTATAAATATCATTGACAGTACGATCAAGAGTAATGAGAAGAAAAGGATTACTGCTCCTGGATTGCTTCCAAGGTAGAACGCATAAAAAGGAATAGTAAGCAGGACTATAACAAATATTGCCAGCGCTATTGACTTCTGTACCGCTGGCACTTCTTCTGTGGGATGGGGCAGATTTTCCGGTCTTTCATTAGAAGTTTTTAAGGAAGTGATGAGCATAATTGCCAATATTCCTGGAATAATAAACAATGGAAATATGGCAGATAATATCAGCCATCCTGAAAACATTATAGGAATCAGTAATCGCCATCTTGCATTGGATGGCAATTTCTGTCTGGTGGATTTTTGTAGCTTGCCTGGTTTCATTGCTTCAAAAAATAATGTGATGCCGACGGGCAATGTGATAAATAATAAGATTGGAATGGCAGGGGCAAGGAAGCCCAGGAAAAAGGCGGTTCCAAGATAGTAAAAAATATGGGCAAAGTGAAATCGGCGGTAAAATAGAACGCCAGTAAAAGCAAGCAGGATTATTACATTTAAAGGATATATAAACTGAGATTGAGGGACACAGGCAAATGCAGGAGAAGTTAAATACAATATAAGTGCGGCTGTCAGAAAAGCAATTTGAATTTTCATGGTTTACCATCTCCTATCTCAAAGATGATACCGGGGTCAAACCCATTTCTATATTGGATAATATATATTGATTTTTTTTCGTTTGTAAGCGTAGGAGAAAAGGGTTGGCTTATAAATATTTCTCTTTTGCAGCTTTGTGCTGGCAAATCTCCGAGCCTGATAAGACTGCGGGGATAATAATAATGGTTATAAATATAATTAAGTTTTTCACTGAAGCTTTTTCTATTGGCTAGGTCTGTATTTGTTACAATCTTACCGGCTGGAAGAGATACGAAATATAAAATATTGTTTAAATCAATTCCCCATGATTTACTGTTGGAGAAATCGTAATAATACTTGTAATTTGTTTTTGAAGAATCGGTTGAAATAAGACGCTGAGAAAATCTTGCCCGTATTATCTTTTTCTCAGATGGCTTCATCATTAGCCATAACCTTTCACCATCAGCAGTTGTTTCGGCTGAAACCGGCGTGAATGTGCCGGCTGAAATATCATTTGTAAAGTTCTCAATTGCAGAGAAATCATTAAACCCTTTATAATTTATTATCGTATTATCGAAAAAGAAGTTTTGAGGCAGGACTTTCTCTGAAAATTCAACTGATACAGGCTTCTCCTGTTCTTCGTTTGAGATAACAGGGTAAAAGAGCAATTGTTTTCTTTCCCGTGATTTACTTTTGTTTTCATAGAACATGTAAACATCCATGTTCATCCTGTCTTTTTCAAAATTAAAGAAAACAGCCGTGTCGGTCAGGCGGGCATCATAAGGGGCGAGGTCGTAGAAATAATCAAAGATAAGATAATAAACCACTCCGATAATTAAAGTGATGAGCAGGATAACAAAGCGGGGCACATCCAGCACAAGCCTGCGCTTTTCATTTGTGCCGGGTTGTCCTGAAGGAGCAGGAGCTGTTTCATTTTCCGTGGAATTTTCCTCTCTCTTCATTTTGCTCACCTGTATTTTATTATGCCCAGACCGCTAAAAATCTGACTTCCGGTAAGGGTCTGATTTGTGAAAAAAATATTCTGGATTAGACCTGGCACAAATTAAAGGCGCTTAGGGGAGGCAAAAATTTTATACAGAACTCCTCGTTAATTTTGTGTCAAAATTGCTGATTGACTCCGCTTGACTTTGTTCTCATCTCTGCTAAAATTTAAATATCAATCATGCCTAATGAACCGTTTTACGATATAATCAAATTTTATAAAGATATTGACCAGTTACTTCCTTTCCCTGATTTAGAGAATCCTTGCGGTGAATGTAAAGAATGCTGCCGTTACTTTTTTTATTGCTCTCAATATGAATATGAATACCTGAAGCATTATGTGGAAGATAAAAGAATAAACATTCCTCTTATCTTCAAACCTGCTTCAACACCCGATGGAGACCGCCGCTCAGTGAATTCGGGCTGGTGCTGTCCTCTTTACAGGGAAAATGCCGGCTGTCTTGCCTATGCTGCAAGGCCCTATGCCTGCCGCATAATGGGACATTATGTGCCGCGCACCACCAATATCCCGGGACAATGCATTTTCAGGAGTCCGGTAAATTACAGTACTCATGATGAAATGCCCCTCTGGAAGGAATATGTAAAATTACTGCTGGCTCATCCTCCTTCAAAGGAATTTCAGAAAGGTGGATATATATTTCCTTTTGTTTAACCCCGGCTCTGGTTAAAAAGTTTCAAAAAACATCTAGTTAAAGCGCAGAATGGAAGGTTCTATGCAACCCTGATTTCAGAGAAGCAGTTTGATGATAATTTAGCTGGGAAATTCAGATGGGGCATATAACGGATTTGAATTGTTACAAAATTGTTAACATTTAGGTAATATATTGTCTTTTGGGCACCAGAAGTGATAATATATTAGGGTAAGGATAATATAAGAAAGGGATGAAGTTATGAATTCCAGCATAAATCCGATTCAGCCATATCCTTCAAAGTCTTTTGCAAATGTTTCTCCGTCTAAATCTTCTTCTGTTGTTGATTCCAATCAAGTTACGCCGGACATCGGCGGCAAGGATATTTTTACTTCCGCTGATGATATGATTGCCAGTGCAAAAAGCAGCATAAAGCTGGAAATGTATAACTGGAGAAATAAGGCGGTTGACGGCAAAGACGGAGCTGTTGGCGCACCGGGATATGATGAGCAGCAGAAACTTCTTCCTCTTATTGTGGATGCCGCCAAAAGAGGCGTAAATGTTCAGGTTGTCCTTGACGGAAGCGCAACCCCGAGCGGGAATATCAACAACGCGGATATGGTTGCATACCTGAAAAAGAACGGTGTTCAGGTTTTAAATTATCCTGCAAATACCGTAAATATTGACCATGTTAAACTTCTGGTGATTGACGGAAAAGATGCTCTTATCGGCGGAATGAACTGGTCAAGCAATTCTCCGATAAACCATGATGCAGATGTGCGCATTGATGGACCTGCAGCAAAGAATGCAGAGCAGATATTTGATGAAGACTGGGCATTCTCCGGTGGAAAAGCAACATCCAATCCTACTCCTCCAAATAATGCTTCATCCGGAAATATAAAATTTATCACCACTGCGCCTCCTGAAGAAAACGGCGGTTCAAGCGCAATTGATAAGGTTCTCGTGGACGACATTAATGGAGCCAAGAAGAGTGTTCATGCAGAGATTTACTGTTTCACCGATTCCGATGTTATACAGGCAATGAAGGATGCCAAAGCCCGAGGGGTGGATGTTAAGGTTATCTTTGACCCCAGTCAGGCTAGGGTTAATCAAAAAACTTATGATGACCTGGCAAGCGCAGGGATAGGCGTTAAATGGTACAATTCGGATATGGCAAGTCACCAGCTCCTCCACGCGAAGTGGGGAGTATTTGACAATCAGGAACTGATTATAGGAAGCGCCAACTGGACTGGCAACGGTCTTACTTTTGATGATAAAAATCCCGCTCCCCCCGTTGGAGGACAAAAGCGCATTTCCAACCATGAGGCTGATGTAAATATCAATGATAGTGCGACGGCATCAGTTTTTGAACAGCAATTTCAGAATGACTGGGCAAATAATACAAGAGCAAATCCTTAAATTTTCAGACATTTAGATTGGAATAAAGAAGCACTTTCATGAGAAAGTGCTTCTTTTTCCGGGATTTCCATTTCTTTTATCTTTGCCACCCCGCTTACCATTACAAACAGACAGCTCAAAGTTAACAATTTGTTAACAAATTTTGCTTAGGTTTCTTTTGTTATCATGATATAATAGGCATATAAATTTTAAAGCGGAGGTTTAGCAATGGACCTTTCCAAAATTAATTTTTCTAATGTACCGGTAAATAAGAATGTTTCCCCAAAGGTTTTCCGGGAGATTGAGAAGAAGGCTTCCGATGCCGATAAGGTGGAAATATCGGGAAAGGCAGCTCTTACTTCGGAAGATAATCTTTTAAAGAATGCCGCTCAGGTGGGCGCGGCTCCTGCCTCAAAAGATGCAGCGCCTGCAAAGAAAAAGTGGACAATACTTCAGTATTCAGCCGCTGACAATAATCTTACTTCTGCCATGGTTGATGACATAAATGACATGGAGAGCGTGGGTTCTTCACCTGAGACCAATCTTGTTGCCCAGCTTGATACGGGCGGCAAGGAAGGCGGCAGAAGGTACTTTTTAGTAAAAGATTCCGATAAAGGCAAGATAAATTCACCGGTCCTCCAGAAGCTCGGAGATGTGAATATGTCCGACCCGAAGGTCCTGGCTGATTTTATAAAATGGGGAATGAAGAATTATCCGGCAGAGCATTATATGCTTATTCTTTCAGACCATGGCGGCGGATGGGAAGGCGCCATTCAGGATGAAGGCTCCGGCGGATGGATGTCCATAGATGACATCAAGCAGGGAATTAAAATGGCGCAGGATGAAACAGGCAAGAAAGTTGATGTTCTTGGATTTGATGCCTGTCTGATGGCTTCAACAGAAGTCGGCTATGAGCTGAAAAATCAGGCAAAGTATATGGTGGCTTCGGAAGAGACCGAAGGAGCCGACGGCTGGCCATACACCCGGATTCTTACCAGTAAAACTTTGAAAAACATACAGAATGTGCTTCGCAAAAAAATTGACCTTCCTCCGGAAGAACTTGCCAAAAAGATAGTTAGGGATTCCGAAAGCGATCAGGGAACGATTTCAACCCTTTCTGCACTTGACATGAGCAAGATGGATACAGTTGCAAAGGCAGCTGATAACCTTGCTGGCCAGATTATAAAGACTGATACATCCAAAGGTATTCTTAAGGACATTGCCAGGGGCACGGAAAGCTTCAACGGATTTAAGGATCTTTATCATTTTGCCGAGCAGATTACTTCAAGCGACAAGATAAAAGATGAAGAATTAAAAAAATCTGCCCAGGAAGTTGTTGATGTCCTTAAAAATACAGTGTTAGCCGAACAGCATTCGGACAAGTATCCAAATGCTCACGGGCTTACTGTTGAACTGCCTTCATGGGGAAGTCCTTCTCCGGAATACAAGAAAACTGACTTTGCCAAAGACACAAAGTGGGAAGATGCTCTAAAGAAACTTTCCTGAGGAATCTTTCAAACTTTATAAAAAACAAAAAAGCCATCCTTGCGGGTGGCTTTTAATTTATGGGTATGCCCGGCATGGGCGTTGTCTATAAGGTGTAAATCCTGAACATTGGTGACATCAGTAACTGTTAGCTGAAAGCAAGTGCTACAGTTCATGATTGCCAGAAGGGCGCTGCAGTCCGAGAGGACATCCCCGGCAGCGGGGAATGAAACTCATCTATTGCGAGTAGCGGAGTGTTTCAAGATATAGTCATATATAAATTTGGCGGGTTTGATAACCCCGACCCCTACACTTATCGGCGTGCAGCCTATGATTGCAATAGTTTAAAAATTAAAAAGGGACTTGTTAGTCCCTTAATTTTTACCGTCATGTTTTTGAAGCTGCAAAGATTGCAGATGCCTTATCTTCGATAAGGTTTGCGGGGTCTGTCATCTCTATCTCTTGAGCCACCCCTGTGCGGAGGTCTACCAGCACTTCCGGCGCCTGTCTCAGCAGGTTCGCCTTCAAATCCCGGCACCAGTCCCCTCCGGGTAAGGTTTATCCTCCCCTGGGAATCTATTTCGGAAACTTTAACAGTAAGTTCGTCTCCGACATTTGCCACATCCTCAACACGCTCCACCCGGTCTCCTCCGAACTGGGAGATATGAACCAGTCCTTCCTTGCCGGGAAGAATTTCCACAAATGCCCCAAAATTCATAATTCTTGAAACCTTGCCAATATAGACTTCGCCGACTTCCACGTCCTGGGTCAGTTTTTCAATCATCTTCTGGGCTTTCTGGCCTGCTTCCATGTCAACGGAGGCAATGAAAATCCTGCCATCCTGTTCTATGTCAATTTTCACGCCTGTTTCGGAGATAATCTTATTAATTATTTTTCCGCCTGGACCGATTACATCCTTGATTTTATCAGTGCTGATAACAATGATAATCATTCTTGGCGCGTATTTTGAAAGGTCTGTCCTTGGAGCTGGAAGGCTTGTTTCCATAACATCAAGTATTTTCAGTCTTGCGGCTTTTGCCTGCGAAAGAGCCTGCTCCATAACGGCATGAGAAATTCCGGATACTTTTATATCCATCTGCATGGCGGTAATGCCGTCTCTTGTGCCGGCAACCTTGAAGTCCATCTCGCCCAGTGCATCTTCCATGCCCTGTATGTCGGTAAGAACGGCAAATTTGTCACCCTTCATGATCAAGCCCATTGCTATTCCTGCAACTGCTTTTTTTACAGGCACTCCGGCATCAAAAAGAGACAAAGATGAGGCGCAGGTGCTTGCCATTGAAGTTGAACCGTTGGATTCAAGAACATCGGAGACCAGTCTTAAAGTGTACGGGAATTCATCCAGTGATGGAATCATCGGAAGAAGCGCCCTCTCTGCCAAAGCGCCGTGTCCTATTTCTCTTCTACCCGGTCCTCTCATGGGTCTTGTTTCGCCTACGGAAAAGGAAGGAAAATTGTAATGATGAATATATCTCTTGGATTCTTCCGGGGCAAGGCTGTCGAGATTCTGCTTTTCACTCGGGGCTCCAAGGGTAACCGTGGTAAGAACCTGTGTCTGCCCTCTGGTAAAAACAGCGGAACCGTGAGTCCTGGGCAATACTCCAACCTTGCAGTCGAGCGGCCTTATTTCATCAAGGCGCCTGCCGTCAGGTCTGAATCTGTCATCCACCACCATGTTTCTTAGCTCTTCTTCCTGTATCTTCTTTATGATGGTTTCAAAATCGTAGGATTTCGCATCAAGAAGGATGGAAAGCAAACGGTCTCTTGCGTCACCAGCCTCCCGGGTAATTACTTCCACTGCGGCTTCCCGGGATATAGCGCTGAATGCCTGCTCTCTTTCCTGCTTGTCCGTAATGCGCATCGCCTTTTTTATCTCGCCGGTGTAATTTTTCCTGATTAGTATTTCCAGGTCTTTGTCGGGCTTATAAACAGGCAGATCCAGTTTTTTCTTGCCGGCTTTTGCTGCAAGCTCATCAATCATGGATATTATTTCTTTAATATTCTCATGGGCAATCTGGAAAGCCTTCAGCATCTCATCTTCGGATACTTCATTTGCTCCGGCTTCCACCATCATAATGGCATCTCTGGTTCCAGCCACGATAAGGTTCAAGCGGCTTCCTTCAAGTTCCTTAAAAGTTGGGTTTACTGCAAAGTTTCCGTCTATCAACCCGATTCTGACGGCTGCAACTGGCCCGTTAAATGGGATATTTGATATTGTCAGAGCTGCTGAGGCGCCGATGATTGCGGGAATGTCAGGGTCATTTTCCTGGTCGGCTGAAAGGGTCATTGCCACAATCTGCACGTCATTTCTGAACCCTTCCGGGAAGAGCGGCCTTAATGGCCTGTCAATCAGCCTTGATGTTAGTGTTGCCTTCTCTGTCGGCCTTCCTTCTCTCTTTAAAAAGCCTCCGGGAATTTTCCCCGCGGCGTAAAGTTTTTCTTCAAAATCTACCGTCATGGGAAAGAAATCAATTCCTTCCCGCGGTTTTTCTGAACAGGTGGCTGTGGCAAGAATGACAGTGTCGGCGTAAGTTACAAGAACTGCGCCTCCTGCCTGTTTTGCCAGCTCTCCTGTTTCAAGAATAAGCTTCTTTCCAGCCCATTCTCTTTCTACTTTAATTTTACTTTCCATTTTCTTTTTTTACCTCCAAATTTACTCCAAAAATAAGCTACCACTGGCAAAGCCCGTGGCAACCCAAGGCTTCGCCTTAGGCAAGCTTGTTTTCTCACGTTATTTCATGGGCGTGCAGCCTATCTTCCGCTTCGCTATCGCCGGGCTGCTCGCTCGGCTTCATTCTTGAATTCAGGGTTTTGCGGAATCTTCTAGGCTGCGCTCCGCTTCGCCAAGAAGTTCCATCCAAAACCCGTGCTCTTGCTTCGCAAGCCCTCCCTATTCGGTCGGGACGCACCCTGTGATTTTAATAGTTCGAAAATAAAATCAGGAGCGGTGATTTTTGCTCCAGTCTAATCTCCGCTCCCGACCTTTGCTATCTTCTTAAACCTAATCTTTCGATGAGGGTTCGATATCGTTCCATATCTGTTTTCATAAGGTAATTTAACAACCGCCGCCGCTGGCCGACCATCATAAGCAGTCCCCTGCGGGAATGATGGTCCTTTGCATTGGATTTCAGATGATTGGTCAGATGGTTTATCCTCTCGGTGAGGATTGCGACCTGAACTTCCGGAGAACCTGTATCCTTCTCATGAACCTGATATTTTTTTATTACCTCCAGTTTTGTATCTTTAACTATAGACAATTTTTACACCTCCTGAATTTGCGATTCACTCAGAAATTCGTGGGAGGGCACGAGACCCCGAGTGAAACTTTCCAAAACATATTATCACAAATTCACAAATCTGTAAAGGTAAATTATCAAGACCCCTGCATAACTCGGAACTTATTGTGGATAAACAGAAAGAAATGAATTTAGTAAGAAATTCAATAAAACCGTTATTTTTTCAGTTATTCACAAGGATTTATTCCAATTACGCAAAATA